>JAJONK010000281.1 GCA_021323355.1 Deltaproteobacteria bacterium | reverse complement strand
GATTCTTTATCATCTGGTCGAGGAATTTTAGATCAACCGGCTTGACGCAGTATTCGTCAAAACCGGCCTGCTTCGCCAACTGCTGGTCGTCATCCTGTGCGTATCCCGAGATCGCGATCAAGTAAACATTTTTGAGCTCGGCGTCTTGCCGGATCGTCCGCGCAATCGCGTAGCCATCCATCCAGGGTAACGCAATGTCGCAGAGCACGACATTCGGCTTGAAGTTTCTCGCGATCACGAAGCCTTCCACTCCGCTACGGGCAATCTCAACATGGTGGCCAGCATCTTGAAGAAACAGTTGCATAGCTCGCGCGCCAACCTGGTTGTCGTCGATGATGAGGATACGACACGAGATCGGATCGGCCGATGGAGAAGCGATCGCCTCAGCGGTGGCATCACTCGCACCAAGCGGAACTTTCTGGACCGGTAACTGAACGGTAAATTCTGAACCCTTTCCCGGCCCACTACTGCTCGCGCACACCTTGCCACCATGCATTTCAATAAACCCCTTTACCAGCGCCAATCCCAAGCCGAGACCGCCGCGGCTACGATCAAAAGTTCGTGCCGCCTGGCTGAACGGCTCGAATAGGCTGGCCAAGGTGCTCTCATCCATGCCGGTTCCGGTATCACGAACCGTAAGAACAGCGGTTGCTTGATGCGAAAAGACTTCCAGGGTTACGGTCACAGTACCGTCCGGTGGCGTGAACTTATTCGCGTTGTGCAATAGATTGCCGACCGACTGCGCCAAACGCCTGCAATCTCCCAACACCCACACCGAATCCTGCGGCAGCTGCAGCTCCAGGTCGATGCCGACGGAGCCCAGAATACCGCGATAATCCTCGGCTGCTTCTAGCACGATCGCGCGGAAATCGCACGACTGTTTATCGATTTCAATGTGCCCGGCGGAAATGCGCGATACGTCGAGCAGGTCGTCCGTGAGATGCGTCATCCGAGTGATCTGCCGTTTGATGATAGCCCTGATTTCCTGCGATTCCGGTGCATCCGAAGCGGGCAACAGCTCAAAGGCGTTGCTGATAACACCCAGGGGATTGCGCCACTCGTGCCCGAGCACGGCTAAGAACTCGTCTTTGCGTTTGTCAGCTTCGCGCAATCTCTCTTCCAGTCGTTTTTGTTCGGTGAGATCCTGGACCACGACATTGATGCCGATGCACTCGCCATTGGAATCTTTTATCGGGAAATAGCTGTTTAGCCATGTTCTCTTGAAATCCGGCTCCGCCACGATCTCGCCTTTCATCTCAACATTGAGACGAGGCTTCCCCGTAGCTATTAACTCCCGGCACACCATTTCTACCGCGCCGGCGATGCTGGGAATGATCTGGCGGACAGTTCGACCGATGTGTTGGTCAGCCGGTATGCCATTCTTTTCCGCGAGCAGATCGTTTATTCGCAGATAACGCAACTCGGTATCTAAGACGGCGAGACCCACCGGAGCTGTTGCATAGATGGATTTAAGTTCCGCCAGCTGCGCCGCATTTTGACGGTTGGCCTCACGCAACTGATCAAGTAGAAAGCGTTTCTCTTGATCGCGATCGTAGAGACGCAGCAACGCCTTTGTCGCGCCTAAAAGTTCCGCAGCTTCAACCGGCTCCGTCAGATACGTGTCGGCGCCACGGTCCAATCCAATGGCCCGGTCTTTAGAGCTCAGGTACATAGCCGAAATTTGGAGAACCATGATGTGCGCGGTTGCCGGATCCCCTTTGATGGCTTCGCAAACCGCAAAGCCGCTGGTATCCGGCAATTTGACGTCGAGTAGCACAAGACTTGGTTTGAACTCTTTGACAACGCGCAATGCATCGGCGCCGGTCTCGGACTCGATCACCTGATATCCGCCGTGTTTGAGGATGCGGCTCTTGGCGTAGCGCCGCGCTTCGTTGTCATCGACGTTGAGAACTGTGGGAAGTTCCAGGCTATTCATGTGAGGTAAAAGATCGTATACGACTCGTGGGAGAGGCGTCAATCGGTTTTTGCGATTTGGGATTTTGTCGTTGGGTCGGCTTGTCAGCGAATCTCGACTTGGGATGGAGCAGCGATTCGGAACCGGCGAGGATGCCGGCAGGCCCTCGAACCAGCGCTTTGCAAGAGCCATGTCGATAGGCTCAGATGCGTCAGCGCCATGTTACTGATCGGTCGCTATCACCTCGACCCGATCCTCATAGCCGCATTTGTCGCATCTCGCCCTCAGTTCGTTGTCCTCGGGTAGATCGGGTGCAAGGGCTCTCTGTTCCGGGACTAGTTTCATGATGCCGGCGCCGCATTTTAGGCACTTGGTATTGGCTTCAATCATTTTGAAAAATCTCCCCGCGAAATAAATTTAGGCAATCCCGTCTGGCCGGCAGCGATAATCGGTTATGCCAGCCGAAATTCCGCAATCGATGCGTGAGCTGCCGATCCTGCGATATCGGGAACAATGCTGAGCTCCAATTCGGCGCAGCTGTCGAGATTAACCCGATAATCTTCCACCTCTCTGGTCGTGGTTGGCGGGCTAAAGGTGTATTGCTGTCGGACGATCTCACGGTAAGGCTGGCCGCCGCCCAAGGACCAGCGCAGCGTATACTCCTGCAGCCGTTCCCGCTCGTGCTCATCGAAGACCAGATGAATCATGCGAAGATTCTGCGGCTGGTCAAACAGCAGGCGAACAATCTGCTGCCCCGGCGCGGCCGCGCGCCAGCCGGATGAAGCGCCGGGCGCCAACGCCGCTTCGATCGGGTGCTGCGCTTCTTCAGAAGATACTTCGACCTGCGCAAGCGATTCCAACTCCAGCCACGCTTGGTCAACCGCTGGGGATTCTCTATCAGATTTGATAATGCGTTTTCGCATGTGCCTTCTCCTTGGCGTATCAGTCGGCTCGCCCCGATCCGCGCGCGACCGGATAGCTAAACCAGCTTAACAGTTTGCCGGGTGGGTAAAAGAGGCAACGGGAGTTGAATATCAGACGCTGAGGCGTCCGCGGCGGCAATGGCGATTCCGACGGCAATTGACCTGCCCGGAGGCGATGAGCGATCGCGGTATCGATGAACGACAGCAACGAGATACGAAGTAACTGCGCCCTGCAACTTGTTTTAAAATTCTCAGCGTCATAGTGACTGGGCACGTGAGTTTGCTCAGTCCGTAAGTCCACGTCCCGAATCCGATACAGGCCGATTTACGATCTGTGCCGTTCGCGAAATAAACAGACGCCGCTGCCGTTATGTTTAGTTGGCTTCATCATCAACTCTGATGGTTTAACACTTAACTGCAATCCTTACGTATGGCATCTCCATTGCTTGATTAGAAATTCAACCACATCATTTACTCCGTAGAGAGCCGACCGAGATTAATCTTCGCGCCGCATCGTCGTCGCGGCGAGGAAAAGTAGCATGAAAATTGCGCAAGTGGCCCCGCTGTACGAGAGTGTGCCGCCGCGAACCTATGGCGGCACCGAGCGGGTAGTTTCCTATCTGACTGAGGAGTTGGTGGGGCAGGGACACGAGGTCACTCTCTTCGCCAGCGGCGACTCGGTCACTGCGGCGCAACTGATAGCGGGGCGCAGACGATCCCTGCGTCTCGACAATGTATTTGACTCGCTTGCTCATCACTACGTTATGCTCGAAGAGGTGTTCGAGAGGGCGTCGCGTTTTGACATTATTCACTTTCATACCGATTACGTTCATTTCCCGCTGGCTCGTCGACACTCGGTTCCACATGTGACAACCCTGCATGGCCGGCTCGATCTTGCCGACCTGATGCCCCTGTACAAAAAATTTAGCGAAATGCCGGTCGTGTCGATCTCCAATGCGCAACGCAAACCTCTTCCCCGTGCCAACTGGCAAGACACGGTTTATCATGGCTTGCCTGTGGGTCTTTATGATTGCGGCGAAAAAGCCGGAGACTATCTCGCATTCATCGGCCGAATCTCCCCGGAAAAACGGCTGGATCGCGCACTCGAAATTGCCGCCCGCTCCGGCATGAGACTTCGCATAGCCGCCAAGACCGATGCCGCCGATCGTGAATATATGGAGCAGGTCATCAGACCGATCCTCAGCGATTCGTCGGCGGAGTTCATCGGCGAGATCGGTGACCGGGACAAAAAAGATTTTCTCGCGAATGCTTATGCCTTGCTGTTTCCGATCGATTGGCCGGAACCGTTCGGCCTGGTCATTATCGAGGCGATGGCATGCGGCACACCGATCATCGCCTTTCGCCGCGGCTCGGTGCCGGAGTTGATCGAGGAGGGGGTCACGGGCTACATCGTTGACGACATAGAGGGCGCCCTCCAGGCGCTCGGTAAGATTCCCGCTTTTGACCGGCGACGCTGCCGCCGAGTTTTTGAAGAACGTTTCAGTGCCGCTCGTATGGCGCAGGATTACCTGACCGTGTATCGCCGGGTGATTAGATCCTCAGCTGATTACAATGCTCGCATTGCCCTGGCGGCGCTCGACTCCGATCCCCTGGAACGTGCGATCAACTACCAGGTCGAGAAGTGACGAATCGACCCGCAGATTCTTCAGATATATCTGATTGATGCACTCAGGCAGCACAGGCGAATCGAAGTGAACCTTGCCCTCGCTCGCGTGAACCGAAAGTCCCAAACACGCTTGC
>JAJONK010000280.1 GCA_021323355.1 Deltaproteobacteria bacterium | reverse complement strand
AGCTCAGTTATCGCAAAGCGGCTGAGAAATAGAGCATCTCTGACAATTTTGATAACGTTGTTGGCAGCGAGCAAGAAGAAGAGAAAAGCCGCCATCAATCCAACGCGCCTGAACTCGCCAGGCCGAACATCAAAGAAGCGCGAAAAAATGGTCGTTAAAAAGCGCGGGGTCATGGCTCGTTCATTTTACGGGCAGCGAAAAGAACAGATCCCGCCCTCAAATCTATAGCTACAAGTATGACAAGTCTAACAGTATCAGATCTTCACGAAGTGGTGGGCCTCGCAGTGAAACGTTTTCACCTTCACTGACAAAGTGGAATTTTGAGAGGAATGCCTACGATCTCTTCAGAAGTAGACCGGCAGAGAAGCGCGACCAAGGGAAAGAGAACACGGCAGCTCCTATTCGGAGTTCGGGTCTTCATACAACCCGTACTTATCTAATTTGTAGCGCAAGGCGCGCTCGCTGATACCGAGCAATTCGGCGGCGCGCGTCTGAATACCGCCGGACCGGGCTAGAGCTTCCCTAATCATCCGCCGCTCCACTCCTTCAACAACCGCTGGAAGACTTGCCTGCTCGTTCTCCTCTCCCTCAACGTTATGCGTAGTCAGTGGGAGATCAGCTCTCCCGATCACGTCGTCCCTTGTCAGCACCACCGCCCGCTCGATGATGTTCTCAAGTTCGCGGACGTTCCCCGGATAATCGTAACGCAACAGCATTTCGCGCGCCTCTTGTGTGAAGCCTCGGATGATTTTTTTATTCTTTTCCGCAAAGCGGCGGAGAAAGTGGTCCATCAATAAAGGCAGATCTTCGCGTCGCTCCCTCAATGCCGGCAGAGTGATTGTGACGACGTTGAGGCGATAGTAAAGATCTTCGCGAAATTGGCCCGCTTTTAGGAGCGCCTCAAGATCCCGATGAGTCGCTGCCAGAATGCGTACATTGACCCGGACAGGCTTGCTGGATCCAAGCCGTTCAAACTCCTTCTCTTGAAGGACCCGAAGCAGTTTGGCTTGAAGCGGTAACGGCAGATCGCCGATTTCGTCAAGGAAAAGAGTTCCGCCGTCGGCCAGCTCGAAACGCCCTTTGCGCGCGGCGAACGCACCGGTAAAGGCGCCTTTCTCATGCCCGAACAGCTCCGATTCGAGAAGCGTCTCCGGCAGAGCGGCACAGTTCACTCGGATCATCGGACCGGAAGCGCGCGGGCTACCGTAATGAATCGCCTTGGCGATCAGTTCTTTTCCGGTTCCGCTTTCGCCGCGAATCAAGACCGTGGCCTCGCTTGAAGCGACCCTTCGAACCAGAGAGAACACCTCGAGCATCCGACCGCCCTCTCCGATGACACCATCGATCCGGCGATGGGTTTGCAGAGCTTCACGAAGCTCGCGGTTCTCTGTCAGCAACCGATGGCGCTCCCTCACCTGTTCGACCCTGTAGAGCAGCTCATCAAGATTGACCGGCTTGGTCAGATAATCCGCGGCTCCGGATTTGATCGCTGCAACCGCCGTATCCACCGTTCCATAAGCGGTGATGACGATAACCGACGCTTCGGGATTGATCGCTCGCATGGCCTTTACTAAATCCAAACCGGACATGTCGGGCATCTTCTGATCCGTCACGACGAGATCGACCGCGTCCCGGCGAAATATTGCAAGCGCTTTTTCGGCGCTCTCCGCCAGGACGGTTTCAAAGCCTTGCTTCGTCAAAAAGCCCGAGAGCAGTTCGAGTTGCGCCGGCTCATCGTCCACTACCAAAATACAGAAGCGATTCATGGGTTAGTTTTGGCGCGACATGGGAACCGCCAACTGGAAGCGGGTCCCTTGCCCAACTGCACTGTCCACCGTGAGAGTACCCCCGTGCGCCTCGACGATCCTGCGCGCAATGGATAATCCCAACCCGGCGCCTTTAGTCTTGGTTGTGAAATAAGGTTCAAAGATTCGGGGAAGAATATCTTTTGGAATCCCGTCGCCGGTGTCCGCCACGATCACAACCATCTTTCCATGCGCGACCTTCGCCTCTAGAGTCAACAAGCCGCCGTGCGGCATCGATTGCATACCGTTGAGAATCAGATTCAAAAGCGCTTGCTTGAAATAATTTCTGTCGACCCACGCTGCCGGTAGCTCCGGTGGAACGACGACCTTGATCTCGACCTTCTTGGATTTGGCATCGCTCTCGACGAGTACGGCCATCTCTTTCAGCAGCTCATCGATGCGTACCGGCTCGGGCTTGATCTCCAGCGGGCGCGCCAACGAGAGGAACTCTTCTACAATAGAATTCAACCGCTGCACCTCTCCACGCATGAGTTCTATAAAACGGGAGTATTCCTCCTCATCCTGAGTGGGTCGAAACTCCCCTTTGAGGCGCTGAAGACCCATGGAAACGGAGTTGAGCGGATTTCTGATTTCATGGGCGACGGTGGCCGCCATATTGCCCAAAGCTGAAAGGCGGTCCCGCTGCGCCACCTCGGCCTCCAGGTTCTTTACTTGCTGCGTATGTGAATACTGATTATAGAAAATCACCGCCATTCCGAAAATCCCAACCGTAAGAATAGCCAGGCCTAAAACAGCCATCGAGCTTAGACTATTGCGCCACGCGATATCCACGGGATCGAGTGAAAGCCCGATCTTCAGGAAGCCCAACGCTGAGCCGTTCATGCGCATAGGTTTAAGAATTTGATACTCTCGCTTACCGGCCTCCAGCTCGACGATTCGACTTAGCTCCTGTCCATCGGCCCCGACCTTAAGAATGCTGGGGTCCGTTTCTTTTTGGTCTACGAGCCCTCGATCCGTATGGGCGACGAACTTGAGACTGCTATCCAACAGAGCGACGTAGTCGATATCAGATTGTTGCCCCAGCTCTTCAATCTGCCGCTGAACTCCGATCTCGTTCTTAAAGTTCAGAATATAGTCAGCATTGGCGTGGACGACGATAACGCCAGGAAACGCGCGCGCCCCGACAGCAACACCGAACATGCTTCCCTCCCAGAATCTTCGTTCCTTGAGTTGCGGCGGAAGATCCTCGGGTGTTCCTTGTTTCTGCAGGGGCGGTGCCCAATGTCTTCCCCACATAAACGGTCTGAATGGTGGATGCGGGGGAGGAGCCTCTTCGCCACGTTGGCTGTGGATCCGCTTCTTCATCTCCATCATTTCCATGGGTGTAGTGGGTCGGGGCGGCGGCTCCCAACGCTGGCCCCGATTATCCAGCAGTTCCACCTTTTGCAGATGGTTCATTAAACTGATCTGTTTTAGAAGGTCCTGATCCACGTCGCCAGAAATGAGAAGTTGATCGACGAGTCGAGCGTTGTCCAACAGCCGCTGGCTGATCTGCTCTTCTAGGAGTGTATTGCCCAGGATGGCGTTCTTGGCGCTGGTTTCCAACGCGTCCGCAAGAGCTCTACCCTTCGCCTCCGTCTGGCGCAGAAGTTCGCTGCGCACTCGCTGCCCCTCAGAAAATGCATAAATCGAGACCAGGACAAGAAGAAGAACAACTGATGCGAGAAAATGGCGAGGGAGGAAAACTCTTTTCATGAACAGGGAGTATCATAGAAGGTATTTCGCCCTTCCACAAAGCACCATGGCTAGGGTTGCATCGGTCCTTTTCTCCGTCGGCCTAAGAATCAGGAGCGCCTTCGGAAATCTGTTCAGTCCTCGGCCCGAATCGTAGGTCTCCCGGCACGGCGCTTCCAGGTCATCACCTGCGACCCTGGGCGAACGGAGAAGCGGCTTCAGGCGCCTCTCGCCTCGACGCGGTAGTTGCGCATCATTCCGAGGTCCTCGTGCTCGAGGATATGGCAGTGATAAAGGTAAAGCCCGGTGTGGTTCTCGAACTTCATCAGAACCTTGACGCGTTCGCCGGGCAGCACCAGCACAACGTCCTTAAGACCCTCATCGGTAAACCCAGCCTTCAGATCACTACGATCGTTGCCTGTCGAAGATCCGCTGCTGCGTTCGATAATTCTGAACTGGAGATTATGGACGTGCATCGGATGGGCCATGGGCGAGTCGTTTACGAATTCCCAAACCTCGGTCGTCCCAAGCCGCACGCGCTCGTCGTCGGCCACCGCTTCCATGTCAAAGGTCCGCCCGTTAAGAAAGGCCTGGCCGCGCATCATCGACATTTGGATTCTCCGAGGCCGCTCGCGGTTGACGGCTTCGCGCAGATCGAGAGCAGGAAATTTCGAAAGACGCACTGGAGGCGAAGACTTCGTGGCGGCGCCACTGCCGATCCGGAAGCGCGCAATAGCCCGTGGACCGATGTTCGCCGGCCTGCCCATCATTGGCATGCCTCCACCGCCGGAGATCATTGGCGCAAATGGACGTGCGATCAAAGCGATCTCGTCACTCGGTTGTGCCGTAGCGAAATCCATCCAGAGATCGGCGCGCTCGCCGACAGCGAGGGTGAGCGACTGGCGCATTAACGGCTGTTCGAGCAGCCCACCATCGGTGCCGATGACAGAGAATGGCTGCCCGTTACTCAAAGAGAGCCGGTAGCCCGCCGCGTTCGAGCCGTTCAGCAGTCGCAGCCGGTAAGCCCGGCGCTCGACCTTTTTTGTGTAGTCCGGCGCGGCGTTCACCAGGACGCGCTCGCCCATGAAGCCCATCATCCGCTCCATCATGAACTGCA
>JAJONK010000279.1 GCA_021323355.1 Deltaproteobacteria bacterium | reverse complement strand
AGAGTGACCGCATAGGTGACGTTTAGCTGACGCACTCCCTCGGGAAGGTTTTTTCTGAGAAGATAAGTGCTGACGAATTCTTCTTCTTTTCCAGGCGCTAATCGCACTGGCAAAAGAAAACCGCACTCAACTAGATCGAGATAATCGCGAACTCCATAAGGATCGACTAAGTGGCCTATGCGAGCGAAAAGCTGCTCGTGACTGGTATTTTTCACGTTGAGCACGACTTTGAAGATTTCACCCGGTCGGGTTACCACATCCGAATGCGCGAGACGCGCTTCGACTGGAGCTGAAGTCGGAATCGAGGTTTGGAAGCCGACGTTCACCGGCGATGCCCAATTCAGAACAATCTTCCAGGAAGCGCCCTCTTTGGCTAATTCGAAAACATCCTCTCCTTGGATCATCTCGATCGCATGACTTCGACGCAACTTGTCGATACCGGCCAGCAGCGCTTTGCGCTCGCTGTCTGGTAACGCTTCCAGCTGCTCGATATCCCAATCGTGCAGCATCGGACCCAGCTTTTCCGCGTCCGGCACTTCGAACTTGATTTTTATTGTCGCTTGTCCGTCAACGATCCGGGTCTCGACAGGCTTCAGTTCTATATAGCTCGCAAGTAATTTAGCGATCTCTAGTGTGAACCCGGTAAACGCGCCCCGGTCTCTGACATAGCTGGCGCGATCTTTTAGGCGCTGGTCGGGAGTGGCGATATGGGAGTAAGCTTCCTCATAGTCTCTGGCGTAGGTTGCCCGAACATAGCGGTCCAACGTGCTGACCGCGTCCTGTTGGTCGGCAGCAACGGCGGAACGCAAATCGAAGCTAGATAGCGCCAAGAGCGCGATTACAAACAAACCCGAACAGGAGCTTCGAGTCGATAAATCTCTTTTCATGCAACGGTAAATCCGAGGTAGCTGTACAACGAGTTGTTACCACAACTTGTGTTTGGTTAAGGCGCTTTGGCTGGAATCGTCCAAAGATAAATCGTGCGACCGTTGACTCGCTCGGTCTTATCGGGTTTCCAATCCCCCATATCGAACGCGTGAGAGACAACCCGGGAACCAGGTTTAAGCTGTTTTAGGAGATTCGGTTTAAGCTTCAAGTTAACATCCGGCAAAAGGTACATCGTCACTACTGTGGCTGGCGAGAGATCTACAGTTAGGATGTCCTGTTGCTTAATCTCAGCCAATTTTTCCAAACCCGCTTTGCGAATGTTCTCCCGCGACTCTTTGACGAGGTCGCCGTCGACGTCGAATCCTACCGCGCGGGCGCCCTTCTTCGCGGCGGTGATGACGATTCTGCCGTCACCGGACCCGAGATCGTAGACCACGTCGCCTTTCTTTACTCCGCCAAGCTCAATCATCTGGTCGACGACTTCTTGTGGCGTGGGCACAAACGGTACGATTTTCTTAGATTCAAGATCCTGGGCGTGGGCAGTGCCAGCGAAGATTTCGAAACGCGCATATTGAAAGGATGAGAGGGCAAACACAACCAGAATTGCAGCCAGTGAAAGGCGATGTAGCGGTTTCATTTTCTAGCCTCCCTTTTGGTAATCAATGGTGTCCGAACCAATTAACCATAAAAAAAATCTAGTCGCCACTATCTAGCTAACGCAGATCAAGGAGGGCGCGGGCTCAATGCCCGCATATCTTTCAAGAAATCGCTGAACTGCCATTGCGGACCCAAAAAATTGATCCTGCGGGTTCCATGGGCATCAATCAAGGTCGTTAAATTCGTGTGTTGCACCAGCCCACGCCCTCTCCGGATCACTTGAACACCGAATCCTTTCCAGACATCTTTCAGGCGTGACTCATCGCCGGTTAAGAATGCCCAGTTGTGAAAATCGGTGCCGAACCGTTGTGCATACGCCTTCAATACTTTCGGCGAATCAATTTCCGGGTCGGTGGTAATGCTCACAAGAAAAGAATTCAGTTGAGTTTGGGTGCGAAGCGCTTGTTGCAGCCGGGCAAATTCCACCGTGAATAGCGGGCAAACGTCGGAGCAGGTGGTATAAATGAAATTCACCGCAACGATTTTGCCGCGCAGTTTGATGTCAGCGTCAAATGGATTACCTTCTTGATCTATCAACGTGAAAGAAGGCATCTTCGCGTTCGAGGTAACTCGACGGGACGCTTCTGTTTTCGTCTTAATTGGCTCATGGGCCGTGACGCTGCGCGCAAACCACCCGACAGTGAAGACGAGTAGCGTTACAAGGCAGCTATTTTTTAACTTCAAACGCATAGGTGAGCGCCAGGTCTCGGAAGTTCTTCCGAACTGATTTTTCCAGCAGATAAGCCAACGAGAACTCTTGCTGGGTTCCCGCTTCGAGCACAACGCGTTGCCCGAGGCCGCAGTCGATCATCTCCAGATAATCGGCGGCCTCTGTCGGTTCGATCAGGTGGCGCATGGCCAGAACCACTCTCTGCCTGCCGCGATTACTAAACTTCAAGTTGACCTGAAAAGGCTCTTCCCCCCGGGTGATAATTTCTTGCTGTAAAAGTTTGATCTCAACGTCTGATCTTTCGGCCAAGACCGTATGCACCTTGACCTTCGTTCCGCCGGCCCAGTCGTTAAAGATTTTCCAGGCATTTCCCTCTCGAATGAGCTCGAATGTCTCATGTCCCTGAATCCTTGGCAGCTTGCCGCTTCGCTTTCGCTCAGCCAGCGCATCAAGCAATAGGGCCTGCTCCGCGATCGAAAGTGAATTGAGCTTTTCTGAATTCCAGTCCCATACCAGCGCCGAAACATCTTCGGACGCCGGTACAGAGTACTCGACTTTGATTTTTGACCGATTGCCCTCGGAGGATTCGTCGATGAGATTCAAGTCCATGAAATCAGCCAGTGTACCGGCTAGCCGAGCTGTAAAGCCGGTAAACTCTCCTTGCCCTTGAACATAACTATCTTCAGCGCGAACTCTCTGGTCCGCTGCTGAGATATAGCGATAAGCGGCTCGATAATCGCGCGCGTAAGTCGCCTTTAGATAAGAGCGGATTACCGCCAGCGGGTCGTTCGCTTCGGTTGGTTGACGGCGTCGGTCCTGTAAGTGAACTGTAATTAAAGCCGTCGGAGCAAACAGGATCAATACGAGAAGAGTCTTGCGCAGTATAGTAAGAACCGTAGGAAAGTAACGCAAAATCTGTCTTGCGTGCAATTTTGATCTCACTCGGAAAGCCTATTTGACGATAAAGGAGACTTGATCAATGGCCTCCAACTCGCTTTTATGGTCCTCGGCAACGACACGTAGTTCCAAAATGTATTTCCCAGGCTTAATCCCGGTGAGCGTCCCTGTTTGGCTGTTGAACATTCCCATCAATTCGCCATTCATATAAGCATGCACATGGTGGCCCCGTTTTCCTTTAACTAGTTTAAACTCCAGGGGAATTTGGTCTTTGCGAAAAATCTGGTCTTTTGTCGGGGACAATATTTTTACGCTGGCGCCATCGGCCGGCAATAGCTTGCCGCCTTGGCTGGCTCTGTCCGACCGGTTTGTCCGCCCGTCTTGATGCTGGTGACCCGACTGGGCTGCGACGGAATCATCACCAAAAAAAACATTTGCCATAATGATGGCGCCGGCAATTAGCGCTCTTAACGTACGGTCACTTGATTGTTGCATTCATATCTCCCTCAGCTCACCACTTCCCACCCGGACAACCGCTCCCAGCTGGAGCAGCCGGTGCTCATGAAGAATCACCTTCGTATACCGGCATTCATGAGCGCTGTCGATAACCGTTCGGGCGTGAGTGGGCCGATGATGATGTCGCGGATGATGCCTTGGCGGTCAATAAAAAAGGTTGCTGGCGGACCAAAGATCCGATAGGCCCGCTTCACCGTGCTATTCAAGTCAAGCGCAATAGGAAGAGTAAGCTTAAACTCTTTAGCGTATTCTGTCACTGCGGCACGACTGTCTTCGACGGCAATCGCAAGCACGCTGTAACCTTTGTTCCACGATTGAGCCGCGAGCTCGTTGATTAACGGCATCTCCTCCCGGCATGGATCGCACCAGCTAGCAAAGAAATTCATCACCAATGGCTTGCCACGGAGGCCTGTCAGGCTGATTGGTTTGCCATCGAGCGTTTTGAGTTCAAACGGAATCGCCGCCGCGCCAATCTGCGGCGCAGCGTTTTGCGTAGGAGGGTGAGAGTGCTGTGCTTGCGAGGTAGCGCAGGGAGACCCAAATGCAAGAACGCAGCCCAATAAAAATGCACCACGGCCAGGTAGCATAACAATAGTGAATTCTATTGTTTTCATTTGGCTACCGTCGCGCTTCGAAGCGCCACCCGGGAGTTCTCGCCGTCGGTTTCAGTCCAGGCAACATGCAGCCGATCTTTTAAAAGCGCCAGGACAGGACGGCTGGCGTTGCCTTCGGCGTTACTCACCTGCTTGATAGGTCCCCAAGAATGGCCATCAGGTGATAAAGTGCGAAGAAAAATCTGCGCTCTGTTGTTGCCGTCGAGATTACTCCAGGCCACGTAGACCGTGTCGTCGTTGCCCAGTATTAAAGTTGAGTAGAGAATTTCCGCAGCCGTGTTTGCGTGCACTAGCCGCCGTGCTTGAAAGCTCTTACCGCCATCAGTAGAAACGCTGTAATAAATTCCTGCCTCACGTTCCGTCCGACCAAGCGTG
>JAJONK010000278.1 GCA_021323355.1 Deltaproteobacteria bacterium | reverse complement strand
GAAGTGCAAGAAATCGTCGGCTCGGTGCAGTCGTCCGTATCGCGCAATCTGGCGATTCTGCGCGAGGCGGGTTTCATCCAGGACCGTAAGGAAGGCACCAACGTTTATTTCTCAGCGCGCCGCGATATGCCGGCGCCGGCCCAGGAACTATTCAAATCATTACGCGAGCGGATTAAAGATCTGCCGGAAGCCAAAGGCGATCGCGCTAGGCTTGAAAACTGCCGCCGCCGGAAGTTGAGCCGCTCGCGCGATTATTTCGAAACTGTGGCCGGCGATTGGGAGAGAATTCGTAAAAGCTATTTCGACGATCGGGTCGCCTCCCTGGCCATTGAAAAGCTGCTGCCGCGAAACCTGGTGTTGGCCGATGTCGGCTGCGGCACCGGCAGTCTCACGTTTGAACTGGCGCGATTTGCGAGAAAAGTCATCGGTGTCGATCTCTCGCAGGAGATGTTACGCCGCGCCGGTGAACTGGCCAAGGAAAAAAAACTAGCGAACGTCGACCTGCGTCTTGGCGATGCGTTGAGGCTGCCGATTCCGACGCATAGCGTGGATGCGGCCTTCTGCGTCATGGTGCTGCACTTCCTGGCGGATCCACAGAAAGCCATTGCGGAACTTTGCCGGATCGTGCGGCCAGGTGGATCGATTGTTCTGGTCGATTTGGTGCAACATAAGCAAGAATGGATGCGCCAGGAGATGGCGCATCGCTGGCTTGGCTTTGATCACAAAACCATTGAAGATTTATTTCGTGCTGCGGGAGCGGAAGCGGTCGATTATGAGCTCACCGGTTCGTATGCCGGTGAAAAGATGCTTCGTAATGGTAATCAGCCGGTGGAAATTTTCGTCGCCCGCGTAGGCTTCAAGAAGATATCAGCCGCAAGGAAGGCGAAGAGATGACGGAGACTGAAAGAACTTTGCGCGAACTGCTAACCCGGAGAATTCTGGTTCTGGACGGCGCCATGGGGACTATGATCCAGTCCCACAAGCTCGACGAAGCGGCATTTCGCGGCCGCCGTTTCTCACATCATTGTCGCGATCTAAGAGGTTGTAATGACGTGCTCTGTCTTACCCAGAGCGATTTGATTGCCGAAATTCATTTGCAGTATTTGCAGGCCGGCGCTGACATCGTCGAAACCAATACCTTCAACTCGACTTCAATTTCCATGGCGGATTACAACCTGGAAGCCGATGTTTACGACATCAACGTCGCGGGCGCCCGGGCGGCTAAGAAGGCGGTCGAAGCGATGCTCGCTAAGGATTCTTCCCGGCCGCGCTTTGTCGCGGGAGCGATCGGCCCGACCAATCGCACCTGTTCAATCTCGACGGATGTGCACAGCGCGGCGACGCGGGGGGTGACGTATGAGGAGTTGGTGCAAGCTTACTATGATCAAGCCCGCGGGCTGATCGACGGCGGCGCCGACATCCTGCTTGTAGAAACCATTTTCGATACCCTCAATGCCAAGGCCGCGTTCTTTGCCGTCGCAACTTTGCTTGATGAGCGCCAGCTCGAGTTGCCGTTGATGGCTTCTGTCACTTTTATTCAGCCCGGCAGCAACCGCGGCGTCACCGGACAAACGGTCGAAGCTTTTTGGAACTCTATCTCCCACGTACCGCTGTTGAGCGTAGGCATGAACTGCGCTCTAGGGCCGAAAGAGATGCGCCCGCTGATCGAAGAATTATCTCGGATTGCGCCCGTATACATCAGCAGCCATCCCAATGCCGGCCTACCCGATCCGCTGTTGCCGACGGGTTTTCCCGAGACGCCGCAGAGCCTTGCGCCGCAGTTGCGCGAATGGGCGGAGAACGGCTGGCTCAACATCGTCGGTGGTTGCTGCGGCACTACGCCGGAGCACATCGCGAGCATCGCCGAAGCCGTGCAAGGATTGCCGCCGCGCGTCCCGCCCGCAGCCGAGCCGTATCTTCGCCTGAGCGGTCTGGAGAGCGTCACCGTCCGGCCAGAGTCCAACTTCGTCAATATCGGCGAACGGACCAACGTCACTGGATCGCCAATGTTTGCCAAATTGATATTGGCCGGCGACTACGAGAAGGCCGTCAGCGTGGCGCGGCAACAGGTGGAGGGCGGTGCGCAAATTATCGACGTCAATATGGACGAGGGCATGCTCGATTCCAAAGCGGCCATGGAGAAGTTTCTCCGGCTGATTGCCGGGGAATCGGAAATCGCCCGGGTGCCGGTTATGGTCGACAGCTCGAGATGGGAGGTAATTGAGGCCGGGCTTAAGTGTCTACAGGGCAAAGGCATCGTCAATTCTCTCAGCATGAAAGAAGGCGAAGAAAAGTTCATCGCGCAGGCCAGGCGGGTTCGTCGCTATGGCGCGGCGCTGATAGTCATGGCCTTCGACGAACGGGGGCAGGCCGATACCTATGAGCGCAAGATCGAGGTTTGCGCGCGCTCGTACAATATTCTGACCAAACAGGTTGGATTCCCGCCGCAGGACATCATTTTCGATCCGAACATATTGACAGTCGGCACCGGCATTGAAGAGCACAACAGCTACGCGGTCAATTTCATTGAAGCGACGCGATGGATCAAGCAGAACCTGCCGTTGGCCAAAGTTAGCGGCGGAGTGAGCAATATTTCCTTCTCTTTCAGAGGCAACAATCCAGTCCGTGAAGCTATGCATTCGGCATTCTTGTATCACGCCATCAAGGCTGGAATGGATATGGGAATCGTCAATCCGGGCATGCTGGCGGTCTATGAAGAAATACCGAAGGAACTGCTTGAATTGGTGGAAGATGTATTGCTCAATCGTCGCGCCGATGCCACTGAACGATTGGTTACCTTTGCCGAAACCTACAAACAGGCGGGCAAAACGGCGGTCAAAGATGATGGCTGGCGCGCCGGCAGCGTGGAAGAGCGTTTGTCGCATGCGTTGGTGAAAGGTCTCACCGACTTCATCGATCAGGATGTGGAAGAAGCGCGGCGCAGCTACGGTAAACCGCTGTCGGTGATCGAGGGGCCGCTCATGGTCGGCATGAACGTGGTCGGCGATCTGTTCGGGTCGGGCAAGATGTTTTTACCGCAGGTGGTAAAGAGCGCTCGGGTTATGAAGAAAGCCGTCGCCTATCTGACCCCGTTTCTGGAAGAAGAAAAGAAAGCAGCTAAAGAAGTCGAGAAACGAACCAAGCTAGTTTTCGCAACAGTAAAAGGCGACGTTCACGATATCGGCAAAAACATCGTTGGCGTTGTGCTCAACTGTAATAACTACGACGTCATCGATTTGGGCGTCATGGTCCCAGCCGATAAGATTATCGATACGGCGATAGAAGAAAAGGCTGATATCATCGGCCTGAGCGGCTTAATCACGCCGTCGCTGGACGAGATGGTCCACGTCGCCGCCGAGATGGATCGGCGGGGTCTCGCCATACCGCTGCTTATCGGCGGAGCGACCACCAGCAAGCGACATACGGCAGTCAAGATTGCGCCGTCGTACAAGCATGAAACGATTCACGTGGTCGACGCCTCGCGCGCGGTGCCGGTGGTGGGCGCCTTGATCAGCCCCGAGGCGCGGCAGGCTTTAAGAGAAAAGAACCGCCTCGAGCAACAGGAAATCCGCACCCAATTCGAAAATCGCGTCGGCACGCAGTTGCTGACCTATGAAGAAGCGCGTCGACGCCGGCTCATTACCGAATGGGGTAAACAGACTATCTCGGTGCCGGAATTTACCGGTGCCCGCGCACTTACAGATTTTCTTCTGTCAGAGCTACTCCCGTTTATCGATTGGTCGCCGTTTTTCCATACCTGGGAAATGCGCGGCCGCTACCCTGATTTATTGAAAGATCCGGTGCGCGGACCGGCGGCGCAGGAATTGTTCGATAATGCGCAAGAATTGCTGTCGGCAATCGTCGGTCAGAAATTATTGACGGCGCACGCGGTCTACGGTTTTTATCCCGCCAACAGCGAAGGCGACGACATCGTGCTTTACACAGACACGACGTGTAAACAGGAGCTGAAGCGGCTTCACACACTGCGTCAGCAGAAAGAAAGCCAGCGCGGCAAGCCGCAGCTGGCGCTCGCCGACTTCATCGCGCCGCGTGACAGCGGCCGGCTCGATTACATCGGCGCCTTTGCCATAACCGCGGGCCATGGAACCGAAGAATTGGTCGAGCGTTTTGAAAAGGACCACGATCAATATAACTCGATCATGGCCAAGGCGCTTGCGGACCGATTGGCTGAAGCCTTTGCGGAATATCTGCATAAACGCGCGCGCGCGGAATGGGGCTTTGGCAGAGACGAAAAGCTGAGCACCCAGGATCTAGTTGCAGAAAAATATCGCGGCATCCGTCCGGCGCCGGGTTATCCGGCGCAACCGGATCACACCGAGAAACCAATCATTTTCGACTTGCTTAGAGTTAGCGATGCCACTGGCATCGCGCTGACCGAGAGTTTTGCCATGTATCCTGCCGCCTCGGTGTGCGGCCTCTATTTCGCCCATCCGGAATCACGCTATTTCGCGGTCAGCTCCGTCGGTAAAGATCAAGTGGAATCCTACGCGTCGCGAAAAGGGATGAAAGTTCCGGAAGTGGAGCGTTGGCTTGCACCTATTTTGGGCTACGAGCCGGCCAAACGTTAATCGAAGTCAGAAGTCTTAGGCGGCTGTACTGAG
>JAJONK010000277.1 GCA_021323355.1 Deltaproteobacteria bacterium | reverse complement strand
CGCTTCCGCAAAGGCCAAGGGAAATCAGCCGCTCCAACTGCACAGAAACCAGCGCCGGCGGCAGCTTCGGCGGACTCAAGCGTCGCTGTAGCACCGCTTACCACCGCAACCGCACCGCAGACGTCGGGGTACGCCGAACCGGCTGACAATTTCATTTCTTTACCCGCGATTGACGCGTGGGAGATTCCGCTTCGCTGCTTTAAGTGCGGGCAAACCCATCCAGAACCCGTGCGCAACTTCATGATCGGCAATGTCATCTTCTGCCCTCAATGCCACAAATCAATGGTCGTGCGCGACAATCTTAATTATCACATTCGAACACTGCTAACCGATTCTTATGAAAAGTGGCAAAAGGAGCAGGAAGCCTACGTCAGCCGTAGAGAAACCGAGCTGGCGGAGTTTATGGAGAAGCGCGCCAAAGACGCCCAAGCGTTCGAATCACATCAGCAGCGACAGCTAGAACACATTCGCGAGCGGTTAGCCGGGCTCGGCGAAAATTATGACGCGCCGGGGAAACCGATCAAGAAGGGCGCGCGTTTTGGTTGGGGATGATTCCGGCCAGGTTTAACACTGATGCTCAATTCATGGCTTCACATTGTCGCTTTAGTTACTTACCTCGGCGCCATTCTCGGTCTCGGGTTTATGCTTTTGCCTTCTTTGTCCTCCGTTGAAGAACATGAGGACAGGGTCCATTTCCTTGCTCGGGGTCTAAAGTTCTACAATCCCTTGCAAGTAGGCGCGTTGGGTCTCGTGCTATTCAGCGGCGCATTCGAGTTAACCCATCTCAAAGAGATCTATCGTGAGATGTTTTTGAAGCAATTGGGCTACAATCTGGCAATGAAGCTCACGTTCGCTTTCCTGCTAGTCTTCTTCAGCGTCTACCAAGCCATGGGCATCGGCCACCGTTTCGTCAAACGTCGCGAGCTCGGCGAAAGCATCACGCCAACTGAGCTCGATTCGGTGGTGCGACGTCTACGTGGGGCAAACTGGCTCATCTTATCTCTTGCGCTCATTACGATTTGGCTTGGGCTGCGGCTCCAATCCTGAGGAACGCAGCGTCCTTGATCGTGTCCACCTCGCGGTACGGCTCCGGCGGAATAACTACTTCGCAACATCGAAGCAAGACGGCGTTAATACCGGCAGAACGTTGAAAACGTTTGGAATGTTTTCGAAGAGCTTGGGCGGCTTTGTAATACGTGATCTTGCACTTCCGGACCGAACTCGTCACTCATCGTCTCAACCTGAGTGTCCAATCGACCACAGCTGCTGACTGGCGGGCAATAAAAAAGGCGGAGTATCTCTACCCCGCCTTTTGACGCACACAGATAGTTCTTACTGCCTTTTGCTTAGAGTCTCGGATTGCGGTGCCGGTGAATTCGCCTGAGGCATCGTTGCTTCGGAAGTAATACCCTCACGGTAGACCAAGATTTCAACGCGACGATTCTTGGCCCGGTTTTGTGCATTGTTGTTTTCCGTTAGCGGAGCGCTTTCTCCATAAGAAACGGACATAACTTTGAGCGGATCCATTTTCTTCTGCGTGATCAGATAACGGCTAACCGCGTCGGCTCGTCTTTTTCCGAGTTCATAGTTAATGTCGTCGGTTCCGACGTTATCCGTATGACCGGCGACAACAAAAACCGTGTTACCGGCGCCTGACGGATCGCCCTTGAGATCGCTGAGGAAGCCATCGATCTCTTTTTGAGCTTGATTCGGCAAGTTCGATGAACCAAAGGCGAAGTTAGCACCCTCTTTCATATCAATCACAAAGCGCCGCTCAAGTCTCAGGTTCGAGAGAGCGTTCAATGCCTTATCTGCTTTAGCATCTACCTGCCCAAGTCGTCCTTCGAATTGGCCGAGTTTGCCCTCGATTCCGGTGATCCGGTTGTCGATCGCGCCGATCTGCTTCTCGCTCTGAGTCAACCGCCCTTCGCCCTTTGTCAAACGGGTCTCGCTCTCCGTTACCCGGTTAGATACTGGGTCCATTTGTTCCTTAACCCAGTCGCGAGTCGCGATACATCCCTGTGCTAACAGTAGAGAACCTAAGGCACCCACACTCAAAATCGTATTAACCCTCATGACCAATCCTCCTTCTTGACTACCACCTTGTTATTATATCAGTCCGTTTGTTTTAAAATCGCTCGAAATTTGCTATTAGCCACCAAGCGAATCGTGTGCCAAAGGAACGACGCAATCTTTTCAGGAACTTGCAATTCTACAAATGTTGTTTGCAGGAAATTCCTACATCTTCTTTGTAGGCGTACGCCACGGCAAGCAAGCTTGTGGCACAACAACCAGTATTCCTATCGAACACTCTTACACGATGTGATCGGCGGTCTTTGGCGCGGATTACCCTCGCGATCGTGATCACTCAACCAGCCATTCATTGAGGCAAGCAAGTCGTTTCGCGAAAATGGCTTGTTTAACACCAGTGCCCCGTATTCTTTTCCTTCGCTTATAAGAACTTCCTGATACTGGCTGATTGCCCCGCTTATGTAGATTGCCTTAACGTTGGGGTTGATGGTTCGGATACAGCGGATCATTTCTATTCCGTCTAACTCAGGCATCTGTATATCTGTGAGAACGATTTCCGGCTGCTGATCCAAATATCTCAGATAACCATGCAAGCCGTCGTCTGCTGTTTGCACTTCATAGCCCGCCGCCGTTAATGTTTCGGCGATGATTTGACCGAAGTTTTCATCGTCGTCGACAACCAAAACCCTGTGAGGAGCGGTCATAAGTTCTCCGAAGTTTGTTAGCTGCGGTTTGTTGATGATCCATTCGCCTGCTAATAGTGCATACCAAACGCAAATCACATACCAGCCACTCGGAAGAGCAGACCATTGGCCCGATTTGGTTTGTCCGTGAAGCTTTAAAGAAAGTTGTCGCAGGGATTCCCTACAATGAGGAGAGTCATACGCGTAGGGATTTAAGGGGATGTAGAAAGTAGATGAAGACGCCTTTAGCTACCAAGTAGCATAGAGCCAACTCGCGACCGAGTTTAAATCTATCCTGCGCGAACGAATGAAGTCTGCTTTAGCTGGATGCGCTCGCGGCAGACTTGGTTTTTTTAAAATCGTCCGCTTTGAGGTCGTGCTTTTTCAGCAAGTCGTAAAAATCGGCTCTGTATTTGCCGGCCAGCTTCGCGGCTTGACTTACGTTGCCATCGGTCATCGAAAGCACCTGCACTAAATAGTCTCTTTCGAAGGCATCGCGGGCATCTTTTAAGGGTCTCAGCGCATCATCGGACGCGGTTTGTTTATCATTGACTCCGGTCTGCGCACCGTCTGAGAAAGAGATCTTTCCTTGGAGGATATACTCCTCAGTAACAAACTCCTTCTGCGTCATGGCCACGCTATATTCAATTGTATTTTCCAGTTCGCGCACGTTCCCCGGCCAATCGTGCAGCATCAGCTTGCGCAATGCCTCTGGGGTTATCCCTTTAACGTCCTTCTTCATTTGTTGACTGCACTTCTTTAAAAAATGCTCGACCAACGGAACGATGTCCTCTTTGTGGTCACGTAAGGGCGGGAGATAAATTGGGATAACATGGATTCGGTAGAACAGATCGTCCCGAAAAGTGCCTTTCTTCACGAGTTCTTCCAAATCTTTGTTGGTGGCGGCGATGACTCGGACATCGACCTCGATGGGGATCTCGCTCCCGACCGGATAGAATTGCCGCTCCTGCAAGACACGCAACAGTTTCGACTGAGTCGAGAGCGGCATATCGCCGATCTCGTCGAGAAAGAGTGTCCCGCCGTGCGCTTGAGTAAAAAGTCCCCTGGTGCTTTTAACCGCGCCGGTGAAAGCCCCTTTCTCATGGCCGAAGAGTTCGCTCTCCAGCAATGTTTCGGGTAATGCGGCGCAATTCAAAGCAATAAATGGCTTGTCTTTTCTATCACTGGCGAGATGGATGGCTTTGGCAATGAGTTCTTTTCCAGTGCCGCTTTCGCCGTGGATATGGACTGTCGAGTCGAGTCTCGCAATGCGCATCACAACATCCAACACCGATCGCATCTTGGCGCTACGGGCGATGATATTGGCGAAATCGAACTGCTCGTGCAAAAGCCCCTTGAGACGCTTGATCTCGGAGTTGAGCTTGCGATTCTCCAAAGCTCTTTCGATCTGCAGCAACAGATCGCCTGGCTCGAACGGTTTGGTAAGATAGCTGTAGGCGCCGCGGCGCATCGCCTCCACGGCATTTTGAATGCTGCCGTGCGCCGTCAGGATAATCGTCGGCACTTCAGGGTTGACCGCGCGGAACTCTTCCATCAGGGTTATGCCGTCACGATTGGCGAGCATCAAATCAACGATGCAAAGATCGAAGTTTCCCGCCTTGAGTTCGACGACTGCATTATCCTCTTCACGCGCAGCAGTCACCTCGTAATCCGCCGATTCCAGCCGCATTTTTATCAGCTCAAGGAGATTTGCGTCATCGTCGACGATCAATATTTTGCCTAATGACATGGTGCCCGTTCTCTACTTCCCTCGGTCGCGCTTCTTTTGTTCGATTTCAAGATCGATCTGGTTGGCTCTCTCGAGAGCTTGCCGAGATTTCTCCATCTCCTGCCTCGTTCTATCAACTTCCTGCTTGGATTTCTCAGCAGCCAACCTAAACTTTTCCGCGTCCTCTCGC
>JAJONK010000276.1 GCA_021323355.1 Deltaproteobacteria bacterium | reverse complement strand
GACGCACACTGATCGCTCACATGGTGTACCAACAGCAATGGCACCTTGACCGTTGCAAAGTCAAATTTGCTCAGACCCTCGCCTGGCTCTTTCGACTTTTTAGGAGTATGGCGAAACATCGTCGCGGTCAAAACCGCGCCCGCAGTCCGTTCACCGAGCCTGCTGCTGAGGGCCGCCGCGGAAATGGTTCCACGGCTCGTACCTATCAAAAATAACGGCACATCGAGAAACCGCTTTGCGAGATCGTCAATGATGCGGGAAATGTCGCTCAGATGTTCGTTACCGAAACGGAATTCGTCGCTCATGCCCCAGCCACTTTGCTGGTCAGATGGCGCATCTATGATCGCGGCGGCAACTCCCCGCTTGATGAATTCCGCGCGGCTGCGCACGAGAAAATTACCCTGGTTGAATCTGGGCTTTCCATTTTCGGCTCGCAGTTGTATTAAGCCCCCTGAACCTGGAAATAGCAGCGCAAGTGCCTGGAGACTTTGCGGGATGCTCGTTAGGAAATACGACTGGGTTACCCCCGTTCGTGTTGGTAGGGTTACAATCTCTTGCTGGGCAACGGCGCTACTGGACGGACAGGACATCGATAACAAGGCGAGCAGAAGCACTTTCATCGCCGTCAATGTGATGAGCATCGCCTTCGTTCGCATTGGAACAAGTCCGCTTTACCTTGTTACTTCTTGACCACCTTCCACGCCGCATCAATGTTGACGCTTAAACGATCTTGACCCTGCCAGTGAGTGTATTCCGGCAATTTCAGCTCTTTTTTGATTTCGTCCAGAGATTTTCCTTGCGCCGCCATTTCGCCGACCCGCTTTATCAGAAGATTATAGAATCCCTCGTACTCGTCGAAGATAGTCGTACTGGTGGGCTCCCCGTGACCGGCTATCACTACTTCCGGATTAAGCGATTTCATCAGTTTAAAGCTGGCGATGACATCCGGTAACACCACCGTTGGGCGTAAATTGATAAACGTGCGCACATTGGCTGCCGATGACGCGAACAGTACCCGTTCTAGGCATCCACACCGCTGTGTCGGCGAAACTGTGAGCATTTTTCAGATAGATCAATTTGAAAGTCCGCTCACCGAGGTTGATGGTCATGCGATCTTTGTACTCGATGTGCGGCGGAATCATCTTTTCTCCCTTCAATGCTTGGCGCATTTCGGGAGATTTCGCAGCAAGAGTCTCAGCGCGTTTGGGGTTGTACTCTTTTTTCATCCCGTCTGCCGCGCCTTGAGCATTGATGACGGTTGCCGGCGGCGAAAAGATAAAGTGGTTGCCGGTATGGTCGCTGTGCGTCTCGGTATCGATCAAGAACATGATCGGTTTGTCGGTTACCTTTTTGATCGCATCCGCCATTCGGCGCGAATCCAACGGGCTGTTGCAGGCATCGATCATCACGACACCCGCCTCGGTGACCACGAAGCTGCATGTAGTCGTAAGTTGATCCGGCGCGAAAGTGTAGATGCCGTCTTTGATCTTATGAAATCCTGGGCCGAGGTCCTGCGCTCGCGCGGCATATGCGATGCCCACGGTGACGACTGCAAAGGAAATAACCAGCTTGAGTTTAGCCAGCATACTGTCTCCTTGGCAATTGAATTCCTGGACCGGAAGCTAGTTCAATTACAGTACTGCGTCAAGCGACGATTCTCCTAAATCGTCCGAATGCGATTGATGGCAATTGACCAATAAGTCTCATTTGTACTATGAGGGCGTTGGCAGCGACCTATGATCACGTGCGACAAACATTGGCGGGTGGATAACTTCCGAGGATCACTATGAAGACATTGTTGCTGGTGGTTTCTTTTTTTCTTCTTGAGATCTCGATTGTGCAAGCGCAGACTGATTTCTTTGGAGGTAAGACGATTCGGATCGTCACAGGATATCCGGCCGGCGACGTCAACGACATGTGGCCGCGGCTCATCGCCCAACATATGACAAAGTACATTCCCGGCAATCCGAATTTTATCATTCAGAATATGCCGGGAGCCAGCTCGATGATCGCCGCTAATTATGTATTCAGCGTCGCTAAACCGGACGGGCTTACCCTGGGTTGGATCGCGCCCACTCTGTATTTTGATCAGCTCGTCGGCCGCAAAGAAGTGCAATACGATTGGGGCAAGTACAGCTTTATCGGCTCCCCCTCGGAGAGCGAACATCACCTTTATATGCGCACCGACAGTCCGTACAAAACGATCGAAGATATCCGTAATGCGAGCGAACCGCCGAAATGCGGTTCCGGCGGCGCCGCCGGAACCGGTTTCTATTTTCCCAGGTTACTGGAAGAAACCGTGGGGGCGAAATTTACCATCGTTCTTGGCTATCAAGGCGGCGGCCCCATCGATCTTGCGGTGGAGAAGGGCGAGATCCACTGTCGAGCCATGACGATTGAATCTTTCTTTGCGCGCGAGCCGTTTCATACTTGGCGCAAGAACAATTTTGTCAAAAGCATCGCGCAATCGGCACGCAAACGTGACGCTCGTCTGCCGGACACGCCGACAATCTATGAGTTGATGGATCGATACAAGACGACGGATCAATCACGGCGTGTCGCCACGCTGATCCTTGCGGGTGGTGTGTTCGGCCGGCCGATGGTCGGCCCCGCTGGAATACCACCGGATAGGCTCAAACTTCTTCGCGACGCATTTGTGAGTGCGGTCAAAGATCCCGAGCTCAAAGTCGAAGCTGAAAAAAGGAATTATGAATTGGATCCGGTTGCCGGCGAGGACATGGAGAAAGTCGCGAAGGAAGTGATGTCGCAACCTCAAACGGTCATTGACAGAATGAAAAAGATCCTGGGGAACTGAGGCGAATGTTTAGTCTTGGATAAACTTTCTAAAGCGGCGTCAGTGTACCACGAGGCCATTTTTCGCGAGTAATGAGGAACTATTTCCTTAGCTATCGAACAAAGCTCGATAGATCGACACCCGTGCCTCCTCTTCGGTTCACCAGCTATTTTTCGGGCGTCTTAATCTCGGAGATTTTGACATCGAAGGACAGCGTCTTGCCAGCCATTGGATGATTGAAATCCATGATTACCGTCGTATCTTTGATTTCATGAACACGCACCGGGATTCCTTTACCCTGGGGACCTTGCGCCATCAGCATCGTGCCGACCTTCAGCGCCTCGGGTGGGAGTTTGTCTTTTGGAACTTCCTGAAAGGCATCGGGATTGACCGGTCCATAGCCATCCTCAGGTTTAATTTGAATCTTTTTCTCTTCGCCAACTTTCATTCCTGAAAGTTCCTTCTCCAAACCTGGGATGATTTGGCTCTTGCCGTGGATGTAGCTCATCGGCTGTTTACCTTTGTTTGATTCGATGACCGTGCCGGCTTCATCTGACAATGTGTATTCCAGGGCGACCTGCGAGCCTTCCCGAATTTGCGCTTCCGTTTCTGCAGTTTCGCCAATGAGGCGAGTGCTCAAAAGAAGTGCCGCGACGATTGCCAAATAAAAAAGAGCGCGTGCTTGCATCATTAGCTTCCTGTTCCAGATTGTAGAGGTGTGAAGTATTTGAGCCTACGTGCTGGAACCTGAGAATTCAACCACACACCGGAAGCGACTATTTCGGTGGCGACGAAGCACAAATGTTCGACCTTGCCGTGAAGACAGCAGAAAATGTCCGAACGTCAAACCTCCTGCTTTGGCTAGATCTGACCTCAAAGCGTAACACTGAATATCACCAGCGGTTGGCTGTGACAGAATTTCGCTGCAGATTGTCCTGATTGTCCTGTAAGCTCCCCATGCCTCTGCCGCCAATGCTCATTTTGCCTGATTGAGATTTAGGCTTGCAGGCGCGCGGTATGAGACTTGCTCCGAGCGGATGCGCTTCACAGCTGCTGCTAAAAGGATGCAATCGAGATTATGAAACGCGAACAGATCAATGGTCTTGGAAATTCTCGGACTGTCATCGCCCTGGCCGGTTGTGCATTTGGGTTGGGGCTCATCATAGTCGGCCTTGGAGTCGGCTCGAGTTCAAAGGAGCGAGTGGCGAGTGCTGTCAAGGAAGAGAGCTCGAGAAAACTTCCAACCTGGAACATCGCGCTGGGAGATCTCGTCATCCTCGCTCGCGATATGGGATTCGATGTTCAAGCCGGCAAGGACGCGCTCATCGATGCAGCCAAGATTGCGGGTAGAATCGAGAGCCAATTACAAACTCTGCGTGATCTCTATCGACAGGAGATCTCGAAAAATCCGGCGCTCATGGGCGGAGTTGTTCTCCAGTTGAGCATCAACTCTTCAGGCGAAGTAACCAAGGTGCGCGAGATCGCGTCGCGCATTAGCGATAACGACTTTCGCAAAGCCGTCATCGCTGCCGCTTCCACCTGGAGTTTTGATCAGCTTCTTTCCCAAGAGTCCACCATTACCTGTCCGCTGCTATTCGTGCGGGAGGGGATGGATATAACAACGTTAATCCAGTGGGAAAAAAATTTATCACAAGCGGGCGACAAACCGGCGCTTGCCAAAATGAAGTTAGATATAGAGCCGGCCCCACAGATCACGGCGATAAGGAACCCCAGTGTCCGGCAAACTTCGTCCAAAGAAATTGCCGAAATTGCCGTCGGGCCTCAGCCACGACAGCTGCCGAAAGCGCAATCCCCTGCCGAAGGCGCGCTTTATCAGATGAAGTATACGACGGTAATTCGTGAGGAACCCAACTATTCGGCTGTCGCAGTTGCTCGCTTTACTACCGGTACGAAAGTTATTTTGTTGGGACAAAGCGGCGACTGGTATGAAGTCCGTTACGATGGAGGGCCGAGAGGTTTTCTGCGAAAGGAATTTATTGCCCCGGCCGATTCAGCAAAGAGTAAGTCCTAGTGAGCTTGTCAATTCCAGTCTAACCAAGATCGCCTTGCCTTTTTACGAGATCCTGTCTCGCGCCAAACTATTGTAGATTTCGCGCGTCCCCCATAAGATGAGGAGCACTCACCTCTTATGGCGGCGATAATCGTTCCACCTAAATGGCAAATGCCCGAGCGGAGTATCACTCCGGAGTCGATCTTCTGCGCTCGCCGCAACTTTATCAAGACATTCGGTTTATGGGGTTTAGGGCTCGTCGCCGGGCTCCCATTCGGCTGCGGCCCTAATGAGAACGCGGCAAAGATCGGAGCGCAAGAAAATCCGCCCGTTGCGGATCTCTATCCGGCTCGGAGGAATCCTAATTTCATTCTCGACAGACCAATCACCAACGAAGTCTATGCCGCATCGTATAACAATTTCTATGAGTTTAGTGTTTTCAAAGGAAGCGTCTACAAGAAAGCCGCGCGATTAAAAACCTCGCCTTGGCGGCTTGAAGTCGCTGGATTAGTCGAAAGGCCGCGGACATTTGATATTGATGAATTACTCCGAGCCCTGCCTCTGGAAGAAAGACGTTACCGCTTCCGCTGTGTGGAATCCTGGTCGATGGCCGTGCCGTGGACGGGGATTCCCATGCGCGCTTTCTTGAAACTTGTCGCGCCTTTGTCATCAGCCCGGTATATTCGACTGGTTAGTTTCTGGGCACCCGCCGAGGCGCCGAATCAAAGTCCAACTTACGGCCCTTGGCCGTATACCGAAGCATTGACGATGTCGGAAGCTGCGAATGAACTGACAATGCTCGCCTGCGGGATCTACGGACACCCGCTGCCAAAGCAGCACGGCGCACCACTGCGGCTGGTGGTGCCTTGGAAGTATGGTTTCAAGAGCATCAAGTCAATTGTCAAAATAGAATTCACCGCAGAGCAGCCGCGCACCTTTTGGAACAGCAATCGGCCGCACGAGTATGGCTTTGAAGCAAACGTCGATCCCGCGACACCCCACCCGCGCTGGTCACAAGAGTCTGAGAAACTAATCGACAGCGGGGAACGGCGACGCACCCTAGCATTTAATGGTTACGGCGAATGGGTAGCAGGTCTTTACAGTTAACCACCGCTAAAGGCTGCGCTCGTTTGACGCTCCTGGATGTGGATCAATCTAACTGATGTCAAATTAAGAAGGTGTCGCGCTGCACCCAACAGCCCAGCTTCCAATCGATTTCCGCGCGACGATTAGATTAACTGTTTCAGCGCCTTCGCCAATAACTCGACATTTTCCACTCGCGAGCCATGGCCCATCAAACCGACCCGCCAGACTTTGCCTTTGAGCGGTCCAAGTCCGGCACCAATCTCAATATTGAACTCGTCGTATAAACGCTGGCGCACCTTAGCATCATCGACGCGCTCTGGGATTTTAACCGTATTGATCATTGGCGCCCGAATCGATTCGGCCACTGCGGGTTCAAGTTCGAGCTTGTGCATTTCACGAACGAAGGTTTCATGCACTTGCCTGTGGCGCTGCCAGCTTGCTTCGAGACCTTCTTCGAGGACAATACGTAGCGCTTCATGCAATGCATAATTCAACGAGATCGGCGCGGTATGATGGTAGATGCGTTCGCTGCCCCAGTATTTCTCAATCATGGATAGATCGAGATACCAGCTTTGAACCTTACGCTTGCGATTATGAATTACTTCGATCGCTCGCTCGTTGAAAGTTACCGGTGACAGCCCGGGCGGGCAACCGAGGCATTTTTGCGTGCCGCTGTAGCAAATATCAATACCTAATTCGTCGACGCGCACGGGAGCGCCGCCCAGAGAAGTTACGCTATCAACGAGCAGCAAGCTGCCGTTCTCATGCACCAGTCTTGCGATTTCATCGAGCGGCTGCAGAACTCCGGTTGATGTTTCGGCGTGAACTACTGCGGTCAGTTTGTACTTCTTCTTCGCTAATGCGGCGCGGAATTGTTGTGGGTCCAAGGCTGAGCCCCACTCGGCCTGAACTGCATCCACCTGCGCGCCGCAACGTTCAGCAACATCGACCATGCGAGTGCCGAAAACCCCGTTCACGCCGATTAAAACTGAATCACCTGGCTCGATGACATTGACGAAGCAAGTTTCCATACCCGCACTGCCGGTACCGGACATGGGCAGCGCGAGGCGATTTTTGGTTTGAAAAACCTCGCGTAACATCGCCATGCTTTGATCCATGATCTTTAGGAACTCCGGATCGAGGTGACCCACGACCGGCAATGAGAGCGCTTTCAGCACCCTTGAAGAAACCGGACTGGGGCCAGGTCCAAGCAATGTTCGAGTCGGGGGATCAAGTTTCGGTGGTAAGGACATAGAGATTTACCTTCTAATGGCTACTCTTCGGCCTTCACGCGGAGTTCCATTGAGCCGATTTTCTCAATCGTGCCGTGAAGATGGTCCCCATCGTTGAGCTTGCTGACGCCGGCGGGTGTGCCGGTGGTGATCAGATCACCCGGGCGCAGCGTGAGACAGCTGGTGAGAAAACGGATATGATCGCGCAACCCGCAAATCATATCGCTGGTATGCGCCGTCATTGCTTCTTTGCCGTTTTGTAAAACTTTTATTGTCAGATTTTGCGGTTCATCGATCTCATCCCGGGTCACGATCCATGGACCCAAAGCGCTGAAGGTATCGAATCCTTTGCGAATATTGCGCGTGTTCTGCACGCC
>JAJONK010000275.1 GCA_021323355.1 Deltaproteobacteria bacterium | reverse complement strand
GTCACTACTTTATGCTTGATCGGCTCATGCGTAACGAGCTTCTGACGGAAGGCTCGTACCAAGTCGAGGTTCGAGAGTTCCAGCGGCAAGCCGAGGTTTAATGCCATTCTTTTAAATGAGGCATTCTGGGCGAAGAGAGTACGAAATCCTTTCGGATAGCCAGGCACGTTATCAAAAAGGACCGCTGGCACAGCCCCACCTTTGGTCTCGCGCGAAAGAAGCTCGGCGAGTGTGCCCATTTCAAGATTCCAATCGGCTCCGTCGATTTTTTTTAGCTCGCCGAAACTGTCGACAATCTCGAGCCAGTCACGTAGATCGGTGTATTTCGGTGTTTTACCGGCTTTGATTTCATCTTCGGCTAGTTTTCTAGCCTCTAGTGCTGTCATGAAAGTACTCCTTTCGCCTGTGGCGATTCTTTATCGTAGTTCGCTACCATTGTTTCTTCAACACCCTCCGTATCATCCGCCGGCAATCCATTGCAACTCTTGGGGTCCAAGTGCAAATAAACTTTATCGCCAGGATTCACCGATTGAAATGGGTGCGTGTGAACGGCGAGAATATCGTCACCGACAGCAATTTTGCACTGGTAAGAGTCGCCCATGAAGATTGCTTCCGTGACAGTGCCCTCAAGCACGTTCTCCAGGCTCTGCGGCTTCTCTTTGTGCAACGGAATGTTTTCCGGACGTATCGAAATTACCGCCGCCTGATCTTTCTTTAGCCCAGGCGCCGGAATAAAACTCAAAATACCTTTTTTAGTCTCCATCTTGCCTGGCCTGCCGTCACCGTCGACGTCAAGAACTTTCCCATTAATAAGGTTGGTCAGCCCCAGGAATGTCGCGGTAAATCGCCGTTTGGGTCGAGTGTAAAGCTGGTGCGGCGAACCGACCTCTATCAGTGTTCCGCCGTGCATGACGGCGATCTGATCTGAAATCGCCAAAGCTTCGGCTTGATCATGCGTGACGAAGATCGTGGTGATATTGGTCCGCCGCTGCAACGCTTTAATTTCCGAGCGCATCTGCACGCGCAGTTTTGCGTCTAGGTTGCTCAGCGGTTCATCCAACAACATAACTTTCGGCTCATTGATCAGAGCGCGGGCGAACGCAACCCGCTGCTGCTGTCCGCCGGAAAGTTTCGGAGCGGGGCGATCTTCCAGACCGTCAAGTCCTACAATCCTGAGAACGTCTTTGACCCTGCGTTTGATTTCGTCCTTGGATCTACGTTGAATCGTCAGTGGATACGCGACGTTTTGAGCAACCGTCATGTGCGGCCAAATCGCATAGGATTGAAACACCATCCCGATCGGACGTTTGTTGGTGGGAACGTAAACGCGCTCGCCCGAAGCGAAAACCGTTTGTCCGCCAATGCTGATCCTGCCACCGTCCGGCCTCTCTAACCCAGCAACACAGCGCAAGGTGGTGGTCTTGCCGCAGCCGCTCGGGCCCAGAAACGTATAGAGCAATCCCTCGGGTATGTTCAGCGATACGCCCTTGAGAACATGAACGCGTTCCTTGTCTTCGCCGAAATACTTTTCGAGAGCCTCGATTTGAACCATGTCTCTTCTATCTGCCATATTTCCTCCGGATGGGTGACGGCTATACGGATCTCACTTGTAAAAAGGAATTAATTTATTGCGCGATCCCTATTTTTGCTCCCAGCTTACGGGCGATAAATGCCATCACAAGAAGCAACAGAACCATCAGGACTCCTAATGCACAAACGTACGTGTATTGCCCGCCTTCCCACAAGTCAAATGCCATGATTGAAAGAACCGTACTGTTGTAAGAATAAAGTAAGATGGATGTGGAAAGCTCGCGTAAAGCAATGATACTGATGTAAATCCATCCCGCGGTAAAACCGGGCATCAACAGCGGCAGAATAATTTTTTTGAAGGTTTGCAACCAGGTGCCGCCGGCCGTGAGGGACGCCTCTTCAAGTTCCTTATTAATTTGAATCATCGAAGCCGACGCCGCCCGAATGCCGTAGGGCATAAACTTGGTGATGTAAGCTAACAGCAATACCCACATCGTGCCATAGATCGGAATCGGCAATGTGAGATACACCCATATCAGACTGACACCTAGTACGATGCCCGGCATCGCAATGGGAATGAAGGTCATATTGTCCAACAGAGCTCGTCCGGGAAGCTTGGTTTTTACAGTTATCCAGGCGATTACCGAGGTGAGCAGCATCACCAAGGTTGCCGAACCGACGGACAGATAGAAACTGTTCTTGAACGCAGTCACAGCGAGCGGATAGTTCAATATGTAGTGATAATTGGCCAGTGTCATCTTGCCCATGAGCTCACGCGACGGAACGCCGTAATACGGAATGAACGATGACCACAGCAGCACAAACACGGGCAGAATAACGGCGAGAAAGAATATAAAGAACGACAGCGCGCAGGTAACATATTTCCATTTACCAAGATCGATCACCCTCGGACGATACCCTTTGCCGGTAACTGTGGCGTAACGCTCCTCACGCCGCGTAATCCTGCCGTAGATTAAAACGCCAATGCTGCTGATGACCAATAGCGTGACCGCATAGGAGCCTGCCAAGCCGAAGTCCGAAGGAAACTGATGGATAGCCAGAAAAATCTTGGTGGTAAAAACGGAGATCTTGGCCGGCACGCCAATCAGCGCCGGCACTTCAAATGCCTCAATGCCACGAATAAAGACGATCAATAACACACTGAACAGGGCCGGGCGCATCAGAGGCAGGGTAATTCGCTTAAAGGTGGTCCACGTACTCGAGCCAGCTGTCAGCGCCGCTTCTTCGAGCGAAGTGTCCATGTTGCGAAGGGCGGCAGACATGAGAAGAAATACCAGCGGGTAATCGTGGATTGCTTCCGCCCAGATCATGCCCCACATGGAATAAACGTTGAACGGCGCAGACTCCAGGCCTAGAAGCCCCTTCAGAGTCAAATTAATCAACCCGATTTTCGGACTGAGAAGAAGGATCCATGAAATCGTGCTGAGAATCCCCGGAATGATGAAGGGAACCAACGCCAGTACGACAAAGACTTTTTTAAACGGAGTATTGGTTCGTTCGCTGACCCAGGCCAGGAACGTTCCGATCAAACAGGTGAGCGCGCAAGTACCGACCGCAAAGTAGAGTGAATTGAGAAAGAGAAGATAAAACTCCTTATCGAAATAAGCTCTGATGTAGTTCTGGAACGTGTAGGTAGCACCGGGTTCGCCGATGGGAGCGCTTCTTATGCTGCCGTAAAGCAACATAAGAAGCGGAACACCCGCCAGATAAACGACAAAAACGATAGCGCCGATCAGAATCAGGGTCTGGGAGTTTAAACGCCGCACCCTTAACTCCTGAAGACTGCGGCTATGCGTCGATATTGTGAATTACCTGGTCAGCGACCATGGTTTTTTTGACTTCTTCCTCAATCAAGTTCCAGAGGTGATCTTCGTATTCCAAGAACTTCGGATCACGTTTTACGGCGAGTTTCCGGGGGCGAGGGATATCGATCTTGATGGTCTCTTTTACCCTACCAGGTCGCGCTCCAAAAACAATCACTCGATCCGCCAGATAGATAGCTTCGTTGATCTGGTGGGTAATGAAAAGAATCGTTTTCCTGGCTTCGTTCCAGATGCGCAATAACTCCAATTGCATAATCTCTCGGGTTTGCGCATCGAGCGCTGCAAAAGGCTCGTCCATGATGAGGATTTCCGGATCAACAGTGAGAGCGCGGGCTAAATTACAGCGTTGCTGCATACCGCCGGAGAGTTCATGGGGGTAGTGATCTTCGAAGCCGGCAAGCCCGACCAACTTGATGAACTTCTGCGCCCGCTCTTTGCCTTCGCCATTATCGAGTCCCTGACATTCCAAGCCGAAGATCACATTCTTAAAAACTGTTCTCCAAGGCATCAGGCAGGAATCTTGAAAAACCATTCCACGGTCTGTTCCCGGTCCGGTTATCTGCTGATCGTCGATCATCAATTGTCCGCCGGTCGGCTTGAGCAACCCGTCGGCAAGATTGATAAAGGTAGTCTTGCCGCAACCGCTAGGCCCGACAATCGTAACAAATTCACCTTCGTCGACCTGAAGATTGACGTTATCAAGCGCGAGCAGCCGACCTCCGGTACGCGGCTGGTAGTACTCCATCCGTAGATTGACTGCTTTAAGTTTGGTTTGTGCCACATGGCCTCCTTAAATGGTTCTTTTCTCTATAAAATTTTTTTTAATCACCAACAGACGGACAAAACGTCGTACATTTAACAAAATAAAATCTTTTTTCAAGCGTTATTCCATAGATTGACAACGCTTAGCCGATTCGGTAGTTTCCCCAAACAATTTGCATAAAATATTTTATGCAAATTCAGATCGATGAATTATCCCCTGAAGCAACCTAAAACTAAATCGCGCGGCAGTGAAAATCTTTCGGTTCGCGTTTACAACGAGATCAAGAATCTAATCTTGTGCAATGAAATAATGCCCGGACAAAAGCTCCATCATCAGCAACTCAGCGAACGACTCGGCGTGAGTAGAACTCCCGTTCGCGAAGCATTAACCCGATTAGTGCAGGAAGGATACGTCGCGTTTCTGCCGAACCGGGGTTTTACCTGCAAAGAAATTAGAATGCAAGAGGCCGAAGAGCTCTACGATCTCCGTGAAGCGCTCGAAGCATTTGCGGTGCAAAAGGCGATTGAAAA
>JAJONK010000274.1 GCA_021323355.1 Deltaproteobacteria bacterium | reverse complement strand
ATTCTTTGTCGGGTCGTTACAAAGTAAACAAAGAAGATCAGAAATATCATATGAGTAACAAAGCTTTGCAGGTCCATGCGGGTCTGATCCAGTTGTGGGATTAACGTGATCGGGTATTTCAGATCGTTCCATAGGGTCGAGATTAGAAAGAGGAGCCCTATGAGCAACAAGATATTTAGCTGCGGTACGCGTAAGACCCATAGATTCCGATCACGCAGGATGGCGACACCGAGAGGCACCATCAATACGGCGCTAACGAGCTTGGCAATGTTCGGAATCTCGACGAACCAGGCGGTTAGAATAATCAGCACTCCGAGGTGTGGTTTGATAAACAGCAAGGTAGTGCCTGCTGCAGCAGCGACAGCTCCCAGGAAGAGGACGCCTTTGCCGCTGGAAAACACCATGAATACAAAACCGGTCAAAGCTGCAAATCCGAGCACTTGAATGGCCAGGAAACGGCTTTGCAGCACCGCGGGAGAAGGACGAGCATCAATCATAAGCTAAAAATCTAGCGGTCATGTTCAATTGGCGCTAAAAAAATTTTTCAAAAACGCGGGCCTATAGTCCTTCTGCCGGTTCAGTACGACGCCAAGAATCCGCGCCCCGACCTGCTCCAGGTGATGCTTGACCTTTTGCGCGTCAGGTGATGCTTGACCTTTTGCGCGTCTTCGATCGAGGTCTTCTCGGCTTCTATCACCATGATGACGCCATCGACCTTGGGAGCCAGCGCATAAGCATCGGGAAACTCAAGAAGAGGCGCGGCATCGAATATGATAAATTCAAAGTGTGGTTTCAGTTGGCAGAGAAATTTCTCTAACGAATCTTCTTCGAAAAGTTCTGCCGGGACGATGGGAGATTGGCCGCTCGATAGGACGAAAAGGTTCTGGCGGTTGGTCGGTTGGGTATGCGCTGCGAATGGTAATCCCTCGGATACCACCTGGCTGAAGCCGCCGTTGTCCTTTACCCGAAACACCGAGTTGAGAGATGGAGTGCGAAAGTTGCTGTCGATAATAAGCACGCGCGATTTTTTTGCCTCCGCCAGAGTTGCAGCCAGAAGCGCCGCAGTCGTAGTAGTTCCCGTGCCAGATTGACAACCCACGACCATCGCTGAATAAACCCGCTGATCGAGTCCCGCAGGATGAGTCATCCAAACGCGAATCTTTTCGTATTCCAGCCGATTGGGCACTCCGTTGTCCCAGTGATTCCGGGCTGAGGCGTGTCCGTTGTTGCGGGCGAAGCCGTTGAGTCCGCTTTTATCAACATCGGCTCTTTTTAGAGCAGCGTATGTTTTGCTCATGAGTATCTCTTTTGTTTTAGATCGCCAACTTGCCGTCAAAACTCGGATAAAACACGGAGCTTATTGCGCATTGAGCAATCCTGCCGGAATCGGACGATCTCTTAAATCGGGGATCGCCGCCAAGACCGGCACTCCCAGGTAATGCTCGACGTCGGTTTGTGTCCGGAACGAGTTGTTAACGAACTCAAGTCCGAAGGCAACGGCAATTCCCAGCAAGATGCCGAGAACAGCGGCTGCAATAACCATCAGTACTCGTTTTAGCAGGTCGCTTCCGAGTGCGGCGTGCGGTCTTTCAATGACCGCGACATTGGCCAACTGTTCTTTACCCAGGCCGGAGGCAATGCGAGCCTCTTCCAACTTTTTGCCGTAGAGCATGAAAGCGTCTTTCTGAAGCTCGACGACGCGCGCGAGACGGTCCCCCTCGACTTTTTTCTCGCGCAGAGGATTGAGAGCGGCTATGGCTTCGCGAGTTTGCTTGCGAAGAGCTTCCGCCTGCGACGCCTGAGAAGTAAAGAGTGCCACTGCACCGGCCAGTTCTTTCCGTAGAGCCTCACGCAAAGGATTCAGATCGGTCGTCTCGCGGCCGATCACGTCGCCCTCATTCTGTGCGCCGGACAGCTCGGACTTGATGAGAGCGATTTGTTCTCGTTTTTCCTGAACGCGACGATCCTTGTCGGTAAGTCGCTGAAGGAGATCCTTGAGCGCAAGTTCCGCTGACACCAAATCGGCTTGCAGCTTTGCAATCAACGGATTTCTTACTTGCTCGCGGCTCGTTACCGAGCGCTCGGGTTGTCCGGCGAGCTGGTTGCGCAGTGAAACGATCTTCGCTCTGGTCGCTTCCATGTCGGCCACCGATCTCTGCAGGCTTCCCTCGCGTTCCGCGAGCAAGGTCAAATGATTCTGAATCTGTTGATCCGTTGAAAGAATGTTGGTTGCCTCCTGCCATTTCTTGAACTGGTCTTCGGCAGCGCCGAGCTCTAATCCGATCCTTTTCTTCTCCTGTTCATAGAAACTTATGAGTTTAGCCGAACCGCTTTGAACCGTGGCTTGCTGTTCCAGATACTCGTCAAGCACCATGGCTAGAGTATTTTCTGCTTCTTTGGCGCTGGGGGCGAAATAGGTTACTTGAATGACGTTGGTATCGGGGAGCGCAGCCGCGACGGTGTTTGTCGCCACCGACACCATGGTGGTGTCGATTTCTTCCGGCGTGAGATCCTTTTCGCTTTTTCCCGAATCGATCAACAGTTTTTTTGTCACCGGGAACAGAACATCCCGGCTCTTGATCATTTCTATTTCGGATTGCAAAACCTGCGGGGAGTACAGCATCCTACCGGTCAAGTTCGACAGACCGGAGATTTGAAGCGGCATGCGGTCGGTCTTTAGCAGGACCTTGGCCGTCGCTGTCCGGGTCGGCGGCTTGAGGAACATAGCGGCCGCAGCCGCGATTGTGAACGCAAGAAAGATCCCGAAAATGAGTCGCTGCCATTTGAAGACGGCGAAGAATAGCTGTTTGGTAGCATCCCAAGTATCGTTTTTTTCCGGCTGCAGGGTGTAAGCTGGATAGAACGAACCTGCAGGTGTGATTCCCTGGGCCATGGCTACCTCCGTTTCAAATAAGGATTATCCAAATTGCCTTCATCGGTGCTAAGGGCCGCTGACTTCAGCGATTATCGACATCCGTCAACCACCGAGATCATGCTTCTGCTGCGACAGATCTGGGTATCTAAGTTAAGTGTCCGTATCGTGTTGAACATCATTTCGAATGTTTCAAGCTGACGGCGCATTACGGCCCGGTGCGATACGTCACCCCAGCGCTTCCCTTGAGAAACGGAATTAACTCAGTGATATGCTGCTTCACCCACAAATTCGCTTCTGCAATGGAGCTTCTGGGAACGAAAATAACGTCGTGCGGCGCGAGGACAAGTGGCTCTTCAATGCCGCCGGTTGAGTCGGTCAGGTTTAGCTTGCGACTGATAAAATGAGTTTCCGAACCTCCCGTGCGTACTAGGATGACGCTATCTGCCCGCGCCGTTTCACGAAAACCGCCTGCACTAATGATCGCCTGAAGCGGCCGTAACCCTTTGCGGTACGGAATGGTCCCGGGTTTTTCCACCTCACCCCCTATGTAGACCGTCCTCTCAGCAAACTTTGAGACACTAACGATGACCTCGGGATCGCGAAGATTTTCTGAAGTTTTTTGCGCCAGTAATTGTTCGAGCTCTCTAGTGGTCATCCCAGAAACCGGTATCTCTCCGACTAGTTGAACGCTGATCTTACCGTCCGGGAGAATAACTATTTCCTGGTTCATGTCGGGATGATAAGTGTAGCGGATTTGAAGCGTGTCCCCCGGTTCCATACGGTAAATATGGTCGGGAAAATTCCCCGCCATGCTAAAGCGCGGAATGTCCTCTACTGTCAGCTCGGGTGCAGCGACGTTACTGCTGCACCCGTTTACAAGCGGGACAAGGACAAGAATCACTCCTGTTAAAAGTCCCAAAATTGTTTGGCCGCGCCGTCTCTCGCGTTCAGATCGCATATGTTACTCCTTCCGATGCGCTGAGACTTTTCTGAAGTACAGCTCCGCCCCTTCAGGCGAGTTGCCTTCTAAATTAAACAATCGCTGAGGGATCGATCTCCGATAAGAGTCAATTCGGAAATTGCGATCCTCTTTGGTGCGCTAAAGACCAAAGGGCTTCGATTGAGGTTGCAGGAGCCTCCGCTGGTACCTGTCGTTCTAGAAGATTCAAGAGCAACTTCACTCGTCCTCTGGCGTCAGGTGGATGCTGAATAATTCCAAAGAGGCCCGCTAAAGGTCCGTCGCAAATGCGTACGACCTGGCCTACCTCGATATTCAAGCGGGCTGGGATGATGCCGTCCGAATCTGCTCGGTTCAAAAAAAATTCGACGACTTCATCCTTGAGCGGCACAAACTCACCGCCAAAGCCGACTAGATATTTTATTCCGGGCGACCAGATGACGCGGTGATAGTCTTCAGTAAGAGCGATTCGAACAAACATATAATTGGGAAATAATGCGATGACTCGAGTCGGCTTGGTGCGAGTGGCGGGAAGAAGAAGGCGGGGAAAAAAATATTCCACTTGCTTCAAGCGGAAATGGAACTGTGCCCGCTCCTCCATGTGTGGTTTACTGTAAACCACGTACCATTGTTTTAAGTTCATCTTAGATGTCCGATAAGTGCTAAGGCTGCTCATCGAGCAAGTTGGATACCAACTTTTGGACATTCGAACCGGTCGTGTTTACAAGCCATAAATGCGGGAGTTTTGTTTCGAGCGAGTAATATATGTGTCGGCTTGCTATCGCGCGGGGCGGACAAAACAGGTCGACGAGTTGAGGCATAAGCCGTGATACCGCGCACGCTACGAGCAGTTACACCCCTGATGCTATCGCCCGTCAATCTTGGCCGACGTCGGTCAACACTGACCTGCGGATTCACCCGGGAATGCTCCTATCCGTGCTATGGCCGGCAGGCAACGATCAATCGAAAAAGTTTATTTCCGGTAAGCTATTCCCCGGTTAACTACACAGGAGGTTCGTTCCGTCCTCGTCTGCGAGAGCTCGAAGAGTTGCCTGGACTGATAAGCCCGCATCATATGGAAGGATGAGCAATGCTGGAGGGGTTAACGGAAGGAGGATTGGGTTTGGAAGAGAGCGTGTTTGTCGGTATCGCCGTTGAATTGATTTGATCGCCTCGCTTCAGCTTCACTTCCTAAAATAATGCAATCGTATACCGATATCTTAGCTTCGTATTACCGCATTATCCCAGGATCTGATCTGGGGTTCGTTTCCCGGCAGCCGCGGCGACGGCGTTTTTGATTTCCTCGAGTTTGTAAGGCTTGAAAATCACCGCGCTTAGATCGCCGTTGTCCAATGCAGATTCGACTTCAGCGGAAACATAACCGGAAGCTAGGATTGGTTTTATTGTCGGATCGGCGATCTTCATTTGCTTCAGAACGTCCCAGCCATTCAACTTAGGCAGCCCTAGATCCAGAACCACGACTGCGATT
>JAJONK010000273.1 GCA_021323355.1 Deltaproteobacteria bacterium | reverse complement strand
AAAAACATCGTTTACTTTCATGTCGCGCTGAGTTTTTGTCGCCCTTTTCATCTCATCAATCATCGGCTGCAAAACTTTTTCTTCGCTGGCACCGTCACGCACAATAAGCTTTGTTTCGATATCATAAATTGCCGCAGCCATTTCACGGTCGTTCGTTTTCAGAAACTCCATCATGTGCTTCACCGACGCATCCCGCTTATTGATGAAGAACTGCAATCCCTTCAGACTGCCACGAATGAACTTTGCCATGCGCGCCGGGTGCTGCCTGATCTTCTCTTCCGTGGTCGCCAGACCGCCCTGCAGAGTGGTGGCGTATTCGCTGGCCGCTGCTAACTTAACGAATCCATCTTTTTGCGCCCGAACACTGGCAGCAGCATTGAACAATGAGGCTTGGATCGCTTTCGCCTTCATCGCCGGCAGACGAACGTCGTCGCCGCCCATGACGACTAAATTGGCATCTTTCGCGGGATCCATACCATTCTTTTTGAGAATTTCCCGGGTCACAACCGCTAAGGAACCTTCGGGCGACATTATAGCAATGGTACTACCCCGCAATTGAGGGATGGATTTAATATTCGGCTGGGCAATCAAATCCCAACCAGGTCTGTCTTGAAATACGGCAAGTATCTTCACCGGTACATTTCGCGCTGCCGCCGCCATCGCGCTTCCCGCATTAGTGAAGAAGTCCACTTCGCCAGCTAGCGCCGTTCGGATGGCGATCTCGCCACGTATACTCAGGAACTCGACATTGAGGCCCTCTTCTTTGAAGTAGCCCTCTTTGTTAGCGATGAGCAGGCAAATGACCGATGAAGAAAGCGACGGATGCGCAACGCGCATATTTTCTGCGCCAGCGGCAGAACTCCGAGTGAAAAGGAAAAGGGGAAAAAACAGCCACCAAAGCTGACGTGCTTTAACAGAGACCATCGTCAGATCCCTCCTAAGCCTTCATGAGCGGAACGGCTTTCCTCTCGCTTATAGAAAGATTAGAGGATTGGCAAGCGAGAAACTCAGATCCTGAACTTAAGGTCGAATTCTGTTGCACTCTCATGAGCGGGGAGCAATAGCTCCCGTAACTTTACTCCCTTGGCTGCTGAAACATTTCGCTCGTGTAAATCAGTTTGCGACACACATTTGACCCCAAGGCGAAAACGATGATAATCGTCGCCAATGCAGGCGTATAAAGGAGATCCCGATGGCCAATTCGATGTTGGAGTTTGATATTGCAATTATAGGCGGCGGCGGCGCAGGGATACCGGCAGCGATCGAGGTTGGACGGGCTGGCGGTAGCGCCGCGGTCTTAGAGCAAGCCGAGGAGTGTGGCGGCACTGCGGCGATCTCCGGAGGCGGCTGTTGTATAGTCGGTACGCCGCTACAAAAGTCGCACGGGATCGAAGACACTCCGGATCTGGCGTTTGAAGACTGGGTTAAATGGGGCGGCGGATCGGCGGATGAGGTCTGGGCGCGATACTATCTCGAACATACGCTGCATGACCTTTACTACTGGGCCGAGAATTGCGGCGCCAAGTGGGTTGATATGAAATTCCAGGAAGGAAACCGGGTGCTGCGCTGGCATCGCCCGGAGAACAATGGGCTCGGGTTAATGACCGCACTAATCAAAACTGCCGAGTCGATGCCGAACATCAAGATTATGACGCGAACCGGAGCGGGCAAACTACTCACCAAAAATGGCCGTGTGGTGGGCGTCACCGCCAGCAGCAACAATGAAACCATAGAAATCTTCAGCAAGGCAGTTGTGGTTGCTACGGGAGGTTTCAATTCGAATCTCGACATGGTCTTGGAGGTTCGGCCAGAATTCCAGAAATTCAGGGTCATGGAAGGCTCTGGTTTTGGCGCAAAAGGTATCGGTCACAAGATGATTAAGGAACTAGGCGGCTATCTCACCCACATGGATCACATCTGGTTTTATGTGTATGCCACCCCAGATTATCGCGATCCCCAACAAAGACGCGGTCTGGTCTTCCGCATGACCCCAGGGTACATCTGGTTCAATCAGCAAGGGAGGCGGTTCCATAACGAATCCGTTACCGGCGGCGCATCGGCTACTCCCGCCCTGCTAGCACAAAACCCGCCGCACGCATGGGCCGTTCTCGATCATCCGATGACAGCAAAAATGGATGTGGCCGATCCCTATTATAGGCGCGGCGATGTAATCGACCATGCCAAAGTGCAGGAGCTACTGGATAATTCGCCCTATATTCGCAAGGCCGATAGCCTGGAAGATTTAGGTAAGAAGATCGAAGTTGATTTAGCTTCGTTTCTTTCTGAAGTCAAAGACTACAATGATGCCTTTGACAGAGGGCTAGAAACCGAACCAAAGTTCGGCAAGTCCTTGAAGCTTTCCAAGAGATTCGACACACCGCCCTACTATGCGATCCAATTATTTCCGCTGGCACGAAAAAATTTCGGCGGCGTCAAAACGGACTTGCGCTGCCGCGTGCTGAACAAGCACTTCGAGCCGATCCCCGGGTTGTATGCGGCAGGCGAGGTTTCCGGTATGGCCGGCGGTCATATCAATGGGCGCAATGGACTCGAAGGGACGATGCTCGGCCCCTCAGTTTTTAGCGGCCGGGTAGCAGGTGCTTGGGCGGCACATGAAGCGGGCTTCGGTCCGGGATTTGTTGGTAAGCCCAACCGGCCATAATAACCGCGTCCCACCAGTGAGCGGCTGCCTTCCGCCTTGCAGGAACCACTGAGTTAAGAATGCGAGCAGGCGGTGTAGGCATTGATTACGCCGTTAAACCGTTGTTCAGCTCGTGCCGCTCGGCCGAGTGAAAGCCGCAAGCTTCGAGCCGCCCGGGGAGGATCTCTGACGCCAATGCTCTACAACTGCAAATGTGCCAGAATTTCTCCGTCTAAGATCTCAGGACTATAGAGGAGCTGCGTCCAACCAAGCTGAAATGCTGGCGCTCGTGACGTAGATCGTCTTTCCAAACGCACATTGGATGCTTTTAAGTCGCTGACGAGAGACCCCGAGATTGCTTCGAGAGCCCGATTCCAGCCTTGCACCAACGCTTCCGGGTTACGACCTTCGAGGGGCATGGCGCTGTGATAACGTTTGTGAAAGACGATTCCACTGGGTGATCCTTCTTGACTGAGGCATCACGGCCTGCGGCGCTCTAACGTCGCGAAAGTCGCCATAGAGAGAGTTCACAACAGTCTCCAATGTGTGCGTCGGGGCTAACGCGTTGACAGAGCCAACGACGAATTTGAACAGTCCCGATTGTGACAATCCTTGGCGAAGCTCCTCGGCAACCAGCACGCCAGGTGAAATCAGAAACTCGTTGTAAAAATCCGACTCGAACCGAGCTTCGCTTCGCCGATAGACAAAATTTTTGTCCGCATAGCGGGGCGATACACGTGCGGATGCGATTTGCAGCGTGCCGGTTTCTGCTGGATTTTGGGGCGATGTGTCGAGAGCGATGTCGAGCACGAAGTAACGCTTATCCGGGTAGCTCTTCTCAATGCTGACGCAGCCAATGAAGAGAAAAGATGCGGACAGCCATGTGAACAACAGGCCCATCCACATTATCATTGCTCGAAAACCTCGGAACGAGGTGGCGGCGCTCCGAAAAAAATCTGAGACGGATATTTGCGCGATTCGCTCGCAAATTCCTGGATATCTGCTGTTACCGCTCGTAGACTTTCCAGCGTGGTTTGGATTTGCTGCTGCTGTGTCACGATGAGCCGGTTCAGTTGCCGCAGTGTCTGCTGAAACTGAGTGCTGGTCTGCGGCAGATCCGCTGTAACTGCGTCCAGCCGCAGCGCCACATGATTGATGCTTTCTGATACGCGGGGTAGATCAGCAAGCAGCTGGTTTACCGGTTTTTCAGCGTTTGCGATCAGTTTTCGCGCCGTGCCGGTGGCCGCCGCCGCATCTGCCAACGCACTTTTCAGTTCCGGTGCGTGCACCAGCACCCTAAGCTGGCGGTTGGTGTCTCTGATTTCGCTCAGCAGGGCGTTGGCTTGCCTGCCAATTTGTTCCAGGTTGGCGCCCTCGGCAAGCTTCGTCATGGCGGTCAGAGATTTTTCAACGCTGGCGGTGAGTTGAGGGATATTGAGATCCTCAAAATTGTGCAGGATGCGTTCTACCGATTCGCTCAATTGGGTTATCCTGCTAGGCGCCGAAGGAATGTATGGATACTTCGGGCGCCAATCAATTTTCAACGGCAGATTACGTTCGGGATCCAGATAGTCCGCTTCTATATAGGCAACTCCCGTTAATCCCTGAGCGGCTAATCTCACGCGAAATCCGTATTGAAGCTCATCTTCGAGGGCCTTATTCGATTGATCTCCGACGGGAAAACCAAAAATGTTCGGTGCAATATCAAAACGAACCAGCACGTAACGATGTCGGGTGAGATATTCCACGCTGGTGAGGGTAATCTGCTCCACTTTGCCGATCAAGACACCACGAAATTTCACCGGCGAGCCAACGTCCAACCCCTGTACTGATTCCTCGATGTAGGTTTCGGCAAGATTCTTCTTCTGAAAAATCGAACCGAGACCCAAAGCGATCACGCCGCTGATACCTATCAGTATGGCGCTGATTACGAATAGACCGATTTTGAAGTATCCGAGTTTACTCATCCTTGATGTGAGTTGGAGATCTGTCTTGCGCCTGGGTCAAGTCCTCGAGGATGGCAGGCGCGAGAAGAATTGACGCACCCGAGGATTATCGCTGTGATCGCGCAGCTCGTGTGGATGTCCCGTCGCGACGATTCCTTTTGTCTGTTTATCCAACATAATAACTCGATCTGCAATCGTAAAGATACTGGATAGCTCATGACTGACGATCACAAACGTTATCTTCAGAGTTCTTGACAGGCTCAGAATCAGCTCATCCAGTTCAGCGGAAGTGATCGGGTCTAGCCCGGCCGAGGGTTCGTCGAGAAACAGCACTCGAGGGTCGAGCGCCATGGCGCGCGCGATTGCCGCCCGCTTCTGCATGCCACCGCTTAACTCTGACGGCATATGATTGCCGAAGTTTTCGAGACCGACCTGTTTCAGCTTTATCAAGGCTATAAGTCTGATCGCATCGCTCGGCAATGCCGTGAATTCTTCAAGCGGCAGAGAAACGTTTTCTAGAACAGTCATCGACCCGAACAACGCACTGCTCTGATACATCACGCCGATCTTTCTTAGAATGGCGAGCCGATCTCTGCCTTCAGCAGCGATGATATCTTCTCCATTGATTAAAATGTGCCCGCTGGCAGGTTTGTAGAGGCCGATTAAATGTTTTAGCAGCGTGCTTTTCCCGGAGCCGGAGCCGCCAAGTATCACAAAAACGTCACCGGCGGCTACCGTAAAACTTACATGATCGAGAATCATTTGGCTGTTGTATGTCACCGTAAGATCTTCAACCCGGATAATTTCCCTCTGCTCTGGTTGCATGTTGGTGCTTAGATGCCGAGGTAGTAGTAGATTACCGAAAAAACACCATCGGCGATTACGATGAGAATAATCCCGCTCACCACGGCGCGCGTGGTCGATTCGCCGACCGCGCTGGCGCCCGTTTGGGTCTGAAGTCCGCGCAGGCAGCCGATTGCGGCGACAAGAACGCCGAATACAAATGATTTTGCCAGGCCGCCAAGCAGATCACCGTAACCAACTGCCAGTTGGACCTGGTTCCAGAAAGTGATCAGCGGAAATCCCAGCGAAAGTAACACCACCGCGCCTCCTATCAACCCGACGAGATCGGCGAAAATGGTGAGGAGCGGGGTCATGAGAACCGCAGCGATCACTCGCGGCACCACCAGAAAAGGAACGGGGTCCAATCCCATTGTCTTCAAGGCGTCGAGTTCTTCACGAACTTTCATGGTGCCCAATTCCGCTGCAAACGCCGAACCTGAACGTCCCGCCAAGACGATGGCGGTCATCAGGGGACCAAGCTCGCGCAGGATTGCGAGACCGATTAGATTTGCGACAAATATCTGTGCGCCAAACTGGCCCAAGGGTATCGCGGCCTGAAACGCCATAATCAGGCCCATGAGAAATCCGATAAGCGCGACAATCGGCACAGCGTTGACTCCAACTGATTCGGCGATACGCAAGGTGTCTCGTAAGCGAGCGGCTCGCGGCTTGACAGCGGCACGGGTCAGAGCCGCTGCCAGCTCACCGACGAATATTACCAAGCTGTAAATGTCGTGGCAGATTTCAACTATCGAGCGGCCGATCTCTTCGACCAACGAAGTTGCTTGTTCACCGTACTGGCCGGCGGCAGATAAATCTCCCGATTGCCAATCTTCTACGAGCGCCTGGAGCTCAGGCTGCAGCCCTCGAATTTCAAAGTCTCCTCCGGACCGGAGTTGCTGATCACGCATATGAACTAACAGAGCTACGCCGGAACCGTCGCAGTAATCGAGTCTCGAGGCATCCAACAAAACCGTTGGAACTTTGGCACTGGCAACCGTATCCCTTGCTCTGCGCCAGATGGTGCTGGTCGTAAACGAGTCCAGCCGGCCCTCGATGATTATCTCAAGTACACTGCCTTCGGTTTTTCTACTGTGGAACTCGAGGTGGCCAGGCGAATCCATGATAAGGGTAAAGCAGATCTCCTATTATGCTGCGGTTGCCACAAGCGTCAACGGCTAGCGCAAAAATGTATGGAACACCTCAGGCTCGGCATTCAGAAACATGGATCAATTTCCTTGCAAGCCGGGGTTAAACACCCGCTCGGTGGTAGGGTAACGACGTACTTCCTGGTCGGCATTGACTATTGACTAGCGCAAGCGACAAGGGCTTGTACTAAGTATTAAGCGTTGGGCAAAGCATGCGGGTTGAAAGGGAGTGAATAGAAACGCGAAGCGCATTGGCTGAGAACAAAATGGACCGATCCTATTAGCCGACACCATCTAGGTACCATCCATCTGCTCAATTCGGATTAGTTCAAGCTAATCCGCTTTGACTTGCTTTGGGCAGAAACCCCCCGGCATTAGAACAAGCTGAGCTGATCATTGTCTCTCCGACGGAAATGATCCACGGAAAATCGCGGCCAACGATCCCGAATGCCTCCTTTCTTCTGTGCAAGCTGAAACAGCTCGGCCATCTGATCGGCAAATATGCCCTCGCCCCGCATGCGGCTCTTGAAGTTTGGATCATTGAGCTTGCCCGCTCGCATTGACCTAATGCGATTTAGAACCTTTTCTTTCTTGCCCGGATAGTGCTGCTCCAACCATTGTGCAAACAATAACTTGACAGCAAACGGCAGACGCAGTGTCACATAGCCGCAAAACCTCGCACCAGCTTTGGCAGCTGCCTGAGCGATCGCCGGTGCCTCTGAATCGGTGAGAGCTGGAATCATAGGCGCCTGCAGATAACCCACCGGCACACCAGCTTCGGATAGTGCCCGGATGGCCGCCAGCCGGCGCTCGGGAGTTGATGCCCGCGGCTCCATCAAAGATGCCAGTTTAGTGTCCAAGGTGGTAATCGAAATCGTCACCCCGATACATTGGTACTTTGCAAGTTCTGCTAGAAGATCGGTGTCGCGCGTTACCAGGTGGTTCTTTGTGATGATTACCACGGGATTGCGAAAGTCGAGGAATACTTCCAAGCATCGCCTCGTTAATTGCTTCTTCTTCTCCACCGGCTGATAACAGTCCGTATTGCCGCTAAGCGCGACAACCTGCGGCTTCCATTTGGGGCTAGACAATTCACTGCGCAATAGCTCCGGCGCGTCCTCTTTCACCATGATCTTAGTTTCGAAGTCCAACCCTGAAGAAAAACCCAGGTACTCGTGTGTCGGACGCGCATAGCAGTAAACGCATCCATGCTCGCAACCCCGATAGGGATTGATGCTGGC
>JAJONK010000272.1 GCA_021323355.1 Deltaproteobacteria bacterium | reverse complement strand
CAATTGATTTCCGAGCGCCTCGAGTTGCTCGAGAGCCGAAGTAATTATCGCGCCGGGTTGCCGGTAGAAATCAGCTTGTGCCATCTTAAGTTGTAGTTCGGCCTGCTCTGTCTCCAGTGCTTCAATTCTGGCCGGTAGCGATTCAAGCTCGCGCTTCTCCTTGTACGACAACTTACCGTTATTTCTGCCGGGCCGATCAGGCTGGGCGGCGCTTGCGGCCGCAGGACTTTGGTGCTGCGTCTTAGGACGGCTTGCCCGACTCAGTTCCTGGCAACGAACCCAGTCCGAGTAGCCGCCGGCATATTCGACGAACCTCCCAGCGCCTTCATAGACCAATGTGCTGGTAACGATATTATCTAGAAACGTTCGATCATGGCTTACAAGCAACAGTGTTCCTTGGAAGTCGGCTAGCAGATCTTCCAGCAGCTCTAGTGTATCGACATCGAGATCATTGGTGGGCTCATCGAGAACTATCAGGTTGGCGGGTTGGGTGAAAATTTTGGCCAGCAGTAATCGATTGCGTTCGCCGCCGGACAGAGCCTTTACCGGCGAGTCGATCCGTTGCGGCGGGAACAGAAAGTCTTTCAGATATCCGATTACATGACGCGAACGGCCTTGAACTGAAACGTAATCGGAGTCGCTGAGGTTTTCGCGCACCGTCTTTTCGGGATCGAGAATACGCCGATGCTGATCAAAGTAGGCCAACTGGAGGCGCGTACCCAAGACGACTTCTCCTGCGGTTGGCGTTATCTCACCCAAAATCAGCTTGAGCAGCGTAGTTTTGCCGGAACCGTTCGGACCGATAATGCCGACTCGATCACCGCGTAAGATGCGCGTCGACAACTCCCGAACAACCAGATCATCGCCATAGCCGAAACCTACACGACGCATATCGACCACCAACTTTCCGGACAACGCACCGGCATCAATACCAAAACGGGCTTTAGTCTGGGCGTCCAAGCGCTGGCTATGCTCTCGGCGCATCTCCTGAAGAGCCTGCACGCGTCCCTCATTGCGCGTCCGCCGTGCTTTGACACCGCGCCTAATCCAGGCTTCTTCCTCGGCCAGTTTCTTGTCAAACTTCGCGGCGGCGCGCTCTTCGACCGCCAGAAGCTCGTCTTTTTTTCGCAGGTAGGCGTCGAAGTCGCCGGGATACGAATTCAACATACCGCGATCAAGCTCGACGATGCGCGTAGCCAGGTGGCGCAGAAAGCTTCGATCGTGAGTGATAAACATCAATGCGCCGCGAAAGCCTAAGAGAAACTTCTCGAGCCAGATAATCGTGCTGATATCAAGGTGGTTGGTCGGTTCATCCAGCAACAGGAGATCGGGCTCGCCTACTAGGGCCTTGGCCAGCATCACCTGACGACGGACACCGCCGGAACAAGCCTTCATGGGCTTGTCAGGTGGGAGCGCCAGCCGGGTCAGTACCGTTTCAACCTTCTGGTTCAGGTTCCACCCGCCCAATAACTCGATACGCGCGTCCAGTTTTGCTAATTGATCGAGCGACGGTCGTTCCGTCGCAGCAGCCTTTTGCGTCGCCTGATGATATTCGAATAAGAGCTTTCCCAGTTCACCCAAACCGGAAGCAACCATCTCGAAGATCGTTTGTTCCTTGTCCGGCGGCACTTCTTGCTCTAAATGCGCAACCCGCAAACCCTCCTGAACCCAAACCTCGCCTGCTTCCGGAACAGCGTCGCCCGTAATGACACGCAATAACGTCGTCTTTCCAGTTCCGTTTCGACCGACAAGACAGACCCGCTCACCGGCATCGATCTGAAACTGAACATGAGCGAGCAATGGCAAATAGCCGTAAGATAGCGAAATATTATCTAGGCGTAATAGAGGCATCGTTGTCGACGTCAGCGTAATTTACCAGCGTAGCAGTTTTGCCGACGAACTCAAAAACCGCCAGTCTTTAACGAACAAGCATCAGTGGAGTTGGAACGTGTGGAGGCCGCTGTTCGCAGTTCAGCGCTGTTCAATCACACGCGCTAAATCGAACGCTGCAAATCGGCATTACGGATCATGGTAGTTCGTCTCATCATGTTGAATAGTGTTGATGAACAAGAGCTCTAAAGGACGCTGAGATTTCGTTGCCAGATCGACAAGCCGCTCGGCAGCCTCGCTTCTACGAAAAAAATTGCGAAAGCCAATCTGTTGGTACCTACTCATCTGCGGCAGGCTTTCGGCGTAAATTACCGCGGCACGATCGGCCATTAGATTGCTGGATAAGCTCTGCGCCAGCGGCAAGCCCTGTCCTGCATTATTGCCGAAGATGATGTAATCGACGGATTCACCAAGCGCCGGCAATGCAGCGATGATTGTTTTCAATGAGACATCATCCCAATTTCTCATCTCCAGTTTGGCTTGTGCCGCGGTCAATAGAGTCGGATAACCTTCTGCAACTTGAAACACCTCATTGCGCTGAATACAGCGAGTCCAATGAAGCGGCGGTTGCGTGACAAATTCTCCCACCGTGACTTCATTGTCCAAGATAAGGGCTAGGAAACGGTCGCTTCTACGTGCGGCAAGTTCAGCAGCTAATGTCATGGTATCCCTTCTCCTCCTAGTCAATAGTGAGTGCATGCTCTCACCTACACCGTAGCGGAAGTGCCCGGGGAAGTCATTGTGGAGGTCTGTCCTAACGCTGAGAACGGATTCAAACAGTGCAACAGAAATGCGACATGTGCAATGCGCTAACCCAAAAAGTTTTCAAAAAGCTTATGCGGCATAAGAATTGCCTTTTAATAATTGGCAAGAAACAGGAAAGGAGACCAAGTATGAAACGTGCTATTTATGCATTGTTGTTTACCGCCGCACTAGCCCAGGCAGGATGTAGCCCGCAATTCTGGGGAGGAACAGCGGTCGGTGCTCTGGGCGCCGGCGGAGGCTACGAATATAATAACAAACGGCAAATGGATAAGCTCGAAGACGATTTTCGAGCGGGGCGCATGGGCCGCGAAGAATATGAGGACCGCAAAAGACAAATCGAACGCGGATCATTAATCTACTAAATAAAAAGGCTCTGATCCAGCTTTCGGAAAGCACCGTGCCTGCCGTTCGGATGAGTTCTACACCGAGAGGTGACAATTAAACTCAGGCTGAACGGCAGGCGGCGGCTGCCTGCTGGAGACGGGTGTGAGTCGGATGATTCTTATCGCCGGAATAATTTTGCCGTTGGAACTCCTCTAAAATCCGCACCCAAATGCTGCAGTCCCACTGCAGGCTTTTCCAATACTGCATCCCGTCAAGGTCCGCCTGAAGTTCCATCTCCAACGAGTATGGCTGAAAGATGACATACCAGGGTAGTCCAACATCGCGACTGGTCATTCCATCTTCGTCGGACGAGCGATTGAAGTTAATCTGCCGATAATCGGCGTGGCGTGCGATCTCGTGAGCGATCTCATGCGCCAAAGTTTGCCTGAGAAGCCAAAGATAACGCCGACTGTGAAGCGCACGTTGGCCGAGCTTGTAATTGATATAGATCCGGCGTTGCCCGATGCTCATACCGAGAATGTCTGCGCGAGGGAAATCAGAGAGCGAGATTTGATATTTAGATGTATTTGTTGCGTCTTCCGAGACCGCAAGAATTCGTTCCGCTTCGTCCCTGAGGAAGCGTTCGATCGGCTCATCTTTGACAACGGAGATACTCGGCACCAGTGAGCAAGCAGGCAAGAACACAATGAGAGCTAAGCTCAAGATTCGGACAACACCTGCCAAGCGCAGCCAAGGCTGATGTTTGGCTATGTTTGAGGCGATTTTATTTTGCACGTCAACTGAGTTCCGTGAAGAGCCGAGAAAAAATAGCACAGATCGGCCTGCCCCCCAGTGATAGTATACTGACGATCAAGACGCAACGGTTTTCATCACGGCTAATCTAAATTCACCCGTCGGGGGTGAAAGCGGCGCTTCGCCCTGCAATATCTTCGGCTATGAAGAAGTACAACAAACATAAGTCGCAGGAACTTAGCTGGCGGATATCAAGTAACGGAGATTTCCGGACCGTCGTACACATACTGGACTTTCTCGCGGCGCGGGCTTAACGTTTGCCCGACGATGCGAAGATCACTCATTATTATTCTTATCTTAGTTTGCGGCGGGCTCGGAGTCTTTGTCCTCAATTTGCTACTGTCCAACAGCGAATCTCTTCTACTGCAGCATCTAGAGCGGAGTTGGGGCCGCAAGATCTCAGCGCGGGAAGTACGGATGATCTTTGTGCCCGGGATTGGATTGCATTTAAAAGAGTTCTCCATGGCGGACGATCCGGTCTTTTCGAAGAACGCTTTTCTGACTGCCAACGATGTCACGGTGACTTTCAAGTTTCTGCCGCTTTTCCTTTATCAGCTTCGCATTAAAGAAGTCATCGTTCACGCTGCCGTGATCACAATTATCCGTGACAGTGCCGGTGTTTACAACTTTTCCTCCCTCGGACCGGAAAGCACGAGGAAACAAAGCAGTGAGAGGTCGGTAACATCCCAGAGCCAAACGAGACGTTATTCGACCGCGCTAATTCCCAACTCATTGATTCAGATCATGAACGGAACCATTCATTATGTTGATCAGACGAACGGCAGTGATTTGACGGTGGACCGACTCGATTTTAAGACGACTGATTGGGACCACGAGAACTCTTTTGCGTTCGAACTGGCGATGGCCGTCTTTGCGCCGGAACAGAATCTAAAAATCAGAGCCGCCGTAGGTC
>JAJONK010000271.1 GCA_021323355.1 Deltaproteobacteria bacterium | reverse complement strand
GAGCTCAACTTTCCGATTCTGTACCTATTCCGGCGCCACGCTGTCGACAGCGCCGGCGCAGGAAAATTTCGCGGCGGCGCCGGCGTCGAAACCGCGCATACCGTTCATGATGCTCCGGAAAAGCGCCTCGACGGCGTCGCTTACGGTGTTGCCGGTTTGAAAAATTCCGGCCGCGGGCTTTTCGGCGGCTATCCGGGCGCTCCGAGCATCATTGTTTTACAAGAGAGAACTCGGTTGCGCGAAGTCGTCAGCGCCACAAAAGCGCCGGTGGACATGACCGAGATAGGCGGTGAGATGCGGTTTCTTCCCTATTGTAATTTTGCAATGGGCAAAGACGATATTCTTTATATGCGCGTTGCCAGCGGCGGCGGATATGGCGACCCGCGTGAGCGCGATCCCGAGCGGGTTCGCAGTGATGTCTTGAACGGGATCGTTTCCCGAGAAGTTGCGCGCGAGATCTATGGTGTTGTCCTGGAAGCTAACACCCTGGACGTTGATTTCGCCGCGACCCGGGATCTTAGGGAAGAGTCGAAGCGCAAGGAGCTTGAATGAACCGCCAGACGTATCGCGAGAACATCGATGTTTGCAGCGATTCCCATGTGCGATGGCTTTGCTGCTCGCGTTGCACTCATATCCTGTGCCGGCTCGATCAAGATTGGCGCGCCGCGAGCAAAAGGAAACTCTTTCCGCCGAATCAGGCTGGCCCTTTGATGAATCACCTCAATGGACGCTATGTTTTCGAAAAACTTTATTGCCCCTCATGCGGCGCATTGTTTAACAGCGAAATGGTGGAGGCGAAGAATGAAGAATAGTTGCTTGAAGCTCGCGGCAGCGTGGCTCGTTATCCTCTTGTTCGCATCTTTTAGCTTAGCCGAGAATCATGAATATTACCGGGGCAAGACGGTTCGGATCATCGTCGGTTTATCGGCAGGCGGCGGGTTTGATGTCTATGCGCGTACGATGGCGCGGCACATGGGCAAGCACATTGCCGGCAATCCCACGTTCATCGTCGACAATATGCCAGGCGCGGGAAGCATGATCGCCGCGAATCATGTCTACAAAGCCGCCAAGCCGGACGGCCTCACCCTGGGTCATTTCGTCGGCAGCCTCTTCATGCAACAGATTCTGGGCCGCCCGGGCGCGGAGTTCGTAGCGACAAAGTATGAATTCGTCGGATCGCCGATACCGGAAAAAACCGCCTGCGCGCTGAACAAGTCCGGCGGTGTGATCAATATGGATCAATGGTTCAGCGCCAAGGCACCGGTGAAATTAGGCGCCACCGGATCGGGTCCCATCGTCGATGTTCCGAAAATCCTGAAAGCAGCTCTGGGCTTGCCGATTCAACTGGTCGTCGGCTTCAAGGGCACCGCCGAGATTCGTTTGGCTGCGGAAAGCGGAGAGTTGGCCGGCGCTTGCTGGAGCTGGGATGCGATCAAGTCCACTTGGGCTAAAGCACTTGAATCAGGGGATTTGAACATCGTCTTACAAGCCGTGCCAAAAGCTCTTCCGGACCTGCCCAAAATCCCTTTGGCGATCAGCTACGCCAAAACCGAAGAGGCGCGCCAGCTCATTCAAGTCGGGATTCATGATGCCGCCGACATCGCCAGGCCGTTCGTCATGCCGCCGGGAACTCCCAAGGACAGAGTGCAAATCATGCGGACTGCCTTCTTGGCTACTCTCAAAGACCCGGCATTTCTCAGCGAAGCGGAGAAATCGAAGCTCGATGTCGATCCGGTGACGGGCGAAGGGCTGGAGAAAATCGTTGCCGGTCTTAATAAGATCGATCCGGCAACATTGGCTAAACTAAAAGCAGTGCTCGACTAGGGCTCGGCCGTGCTATTTTTCCCAGTTGCAGATCTCGGCCGCAGCAAGCGCAAAAACTTGCGCGCCGACGTAGATCTCTTCGACATCGATCTGCTCGGACCGGATGGCGTGCCTTTTTCCGCCTAGTCCGAACTTGAGCGTCGGTATACCCATTTCATTGTAAATATTGGTATCGGTCCAGATGCTGGCGCGAAAAGTGTTCGCCGGCGGCGGCTCCTTGCCGCACACGTTATGATACGCTTGCTTAACGACTTCGATGAGCGGCTCGACGCCTTTTGCCTCATAGCCCATCAACGAAGCGTACATCTCCATGTCGTACTCAACGCCGGTTGCGGATAGGATTTTTCTTAGCTCACGTTGGACCTGCACCGGACGAAGTTCCGGCGGCGTGCGCACATCGACATAGAGCGAGCAGACGCCGGGGAAGTAATTCGGCCGAAATGGTGCGCCCCCTTCGATGGCGCCAATGTTGACCTTGGGTATGAGCGGGCCGATCGCCGACTGATACACGCAGCGCTTCTCAAAATCAGCTGCCCAGGCGTCGATAGCCTGGACCAGCTTGAACATTTTCAGGACCGCGTTGTTTTCCGCCGGCGGTTCCTGCTCGCGTGTAACGCCCCAGGCGGCGTGCGGGTTGCCGAAAGTTCTAATGCGAATCTGCGTCACTCCGTTTTGCGCCCACACGATCGAATGCCCGGAGCGGTCCGCGCAGATTGCGTAGTCCGACTGAATGCCGTGCGTTAGCAGATGGCGGGTTCCGGTGCCCTCTCCTCTGTAGGAGCCGGACTGGTATGGACCGATGGGTGTGCGCGAGATCTCTCCGGCCACGGCCGCGAGAATACAGTCGCCTTTCAGTTCGACGCCGCTCTCCTTTAACGCTTTACCGGCAACCATAAAAGCGGCAACCCCGGATTTCATATTCGACGCGCCGAGACCGAAGACTTTTCCGTCGCGAACAGTGCCGCGCAATTCGCTCACCGGATCGAGCTCAGCGCAGAACATCCGATCCTCTTCGGTGCCGGTGAAGCTCGTATCCATATGACCATTGATCTGAACGGAAGCGCCGTCGCCGCGTCCCTCGATCACGCCCACGGCATTGATGCGATTGGGATCGATTTCTTGCCGAATGGATTTGATTCCATGGCGCGAATACCAGTTGAGTATAAAATCGCCGATCTCACGCTCCGATCCGGTGGGGCTCGGGATATCGCAAAGCTGCTTGGTCAATTCGGCGCATTCATCTTGGCTAATTCCCTGCAGAATCTTTGCCTTGTCTTTTTCGTTGATCATCTGTGTTTCCTCCAACTTCAGTCGGCAACGATCTTCGGTCTTCGCTTGTGCCACTCCGTTGCCTGTTCATAAGCATGGGCTACGCTGAAAATGAGTTCTTCCTGGAAAGGGCCGGCGGCGATTTGCATGCCGATCGGTGTGTTTAGTTTAGAGAAGCCGCAGCACACGCTCATGGAAGGTAAGCCGGTTACGTTAAACGGAATCGCGCATAGACTGTCGGCTCCGCCACGTTCGTCCGAGCGACGTATTTGTTTCCCGTCGATGTTGACCCAGCCATCGTTGCATTCCTGAATGGTCGGAACCGTGAAGCCGACGGTCGGCAGCGCCAGCAGTTGAACCCTCTGAAGCAAGCCATGAAACTCGTCACAGATGAGCCGTCGCACTCGCTGCGCCATCAAATAAGAAGAGGCAGGCACCGTCAACGCCGAGAGATAGGCGTAAAGAGTTTGTCGGCTATAATCACGTGCCCGGGTGCGCAGGTTACGGTCGTGAGCCGAGGAGTTTTCAACCCGGCTCGTGCAGACTTTCACGGCCGGTATCAAATCCACGTGCGCAGTCGTGACTTCTTCCGTCTCCATGCCCAGACTCTTGAGAACGGCAATGGCTTGATAAAAGACTTCTCTGACTTCTGCCGTCATGACCTCTTCGAAATAACCCCTGAGGATTCCCACTTTCAAACCGTTGACGTTTTTACCGAGGCTGGCGCTATATTTCGGTATGGGCTCGCGGGCGCTCGATGGATCTTGCGGATCGTGGCCCGCGACCGCCGCCAGCACGATGGCCGTATCCTCGACGGTCTTGGCTAGAATCCCAACGTGGTTGCACGAATAGGCGCCCGTGCCGGGAACGCTGCCGTGCTGGCTGATTCTGCCATAGGTTGGCTTTAGCCCGGCAATCCCGCACATGGATGCGGGATTTCGTACCGACTGTGCGCTGTCGGTGCCGATGGATGCCAGACAAAGACTGGCCGCCACCGCTGCGCCCGAACCGCCGCTGGAACCGCCGGCAATCCGGTTTAAGTCCCAAGGGTTGCAGGTCGTGCCGTAAAACGGGTTGATCGTCGTTCCGCCCAGGGCCCATTCGTGCAGATTGGTCTTACCGAGAATAACTGCTCCCGCCTCTTTTAATCTGCTGACTACAGTCGCGTCGTAGTCCGGTATCCAGTTCTCGAGCACCTTCGATCCCGCCGTGGTTCTTACTCCCCGGGTCGCGATGTTGTCTTTGATGGATAACGGAATGCCATGGAGCGGCCCGCGATGATCTCCACTGGCAATCTCTTCCTCGGCTCTCTTTGCCTGTGCCAGAGCATCCTGTGAAGTCACAGTCACGTAGGCGTTGATTGCAGGATTGAGCTTCTCGATCCGAGCCAGAAAAAGGCGCGTTAACTCTACCGGCGAAAGTTTTCTACTTGCGATCTGCGGAGCCAGACCAGCGATCGTGGGAGTCTCCAAGTCTTTTAAATTCATGACCGCTCCGCCGGATCGATTTTGAGCGCGGGAACCACGCCTTCGACATCGACCTCGTAGAGTTTCTGGAAAAGTTTTCGCGACGCCTCGGCCTGTTTGGTGATGGCTTCGATCTCTTCTTCGGTCAGGTCCAAACCGTATTCA
>JAJONK010000270.1 GCA_021323355.1 Deltaproteobacteria bacterium | reverse complement strand
TGCGATCGCTGGCGCCGATGATGGCGAGACGATCCGCCTCAAACAGCGGAGCCAAAGGACTGTTGTTGGCCAAGGTACCCTCCGTGATTCTCTGTTCTAGCAGGCTCCTGAAAAAGATTCATGTGCTTCGTTACGCCTTGTTCGCCTCGCTGCAACGTACTCCACTCGTACGCCTTCGTCGTCGAATCGGCGGGCGCATGGCCTCTGCGTCATTTGAGCAGCCTGCACCAGAGTTTTTCAGATATTGCGAGTAATTGAGATGGAATTCCCATACCCCAGCCGGAAACGGATGTCCAAGCAACGCAGAAACAGAGTGCAAAGTTCGCCGGGCCCTTCTAGGAGCTATCTTAAAGAAATTGTCTACTACAATTGAAATTACCACTTATTATCCTTGTTCATCGTGTTGCCTGCGTTACTAAGAATAATCGCTCGAGTGCCGCTTCGTTGGTTGCATGGCATAGGCGTGATGGTCGGCTGGGTCATGTACCGAACTTGGCCGACCCATGCGCGACGACTTAGAGAGAATCTGCGCGCCAGCGCGATTTGCGCCAGCGAGACCGAGTATCGCGCGCTGCTTCATGAAACCGTTCGTGAGTCGGGCAAAGCTGCGGTGGAGGTGGCAAAGGTTTGGTTCGGACGCGATCGTGAAATCAACAAGCTGGTCATTGGATGCCAGGGTTGGGACCATGTGGAAGCAGCGAGAAAGCTCGGCAAGGGAATAATATTTATTACCCCTCATCTGGGTTGCTTCGAAATTGCCGGTCAGTACATTGCCCAGCGCATGCCGCTGACCGTTCTCTACCGGCCGCCGCGGCAAAAATGGGTCAAATCGCTGATCATCGCCGGCCGCAGCCGTGAACAACTACGCTTGGCGCCGACCAATCGAAGAGGCGTTCAGTTGCTTCTGAAAAGCTTGCATAGCGGTCAAGCGATTGCCTTGCTGCCGGATCAAGCGCCCAAGTCCGCGGCCGGAGTATGGGCGGATTTCTTTGGCCGTCCGGCCTATACCATGTCTTTAGTGCGAAAATTGCAGCAGAGCACCGGCGCCTCGCTCATCAGTGTCTTTAGCAAACGGCTGCCTTGCGGCACTGGCTTCGAACTAGAGTTCGAGCCGGTGGCAAGCGAGAATTTCGATGAGAGCATACTCAACCGCTTGGTTGAAAACCTGGTGCGGCGCTGCCCCGAGCAATACTTGTGGAGTTACAATCGCCACAAGGTGCCGCGATTGGCCAGCCAACAACCGGCGCAGAGTTAAGCGAACGTCCTATTCGGCTCACGCCGGCCGCAAGAAACCCGTCACCTGTCGCATATCGCCAATCTCTTCCAGATTCTTCAATGCGGCGATCAACTGTTCCGAACGTTCTGTTGAGATGATTCCCGTAACGTTGTTCCTGAACTTGGCCAAGACCTCGCTTTCGCTCATGGGATTTTCCGGATGGCCTTTGGCGATTCGCGCGGTGTGACTCAGCCGCCTGCCATTCTTCAATTCAATCGTTACCGGGCAGTAGACGCCGGGCTCGGGAATCGAATCGTCGATGATGACGTGAACTCTGCGCAGGGCTTGCTGAACCAGCGGATCGTTGGCTTTTGCATCGGTGAAGGTGTCATTGTCCAATTTGCCTTCGAGGACGCCAAGCGCAACGACATAATTGATCGCGAATTTTCCCCGCAGGCCGGTTTTCACTTCCGCGTGGAAATGCCGTTGGTAGCGCATCGGCGGAATACTGACCTCGATCTTGGCGACATCGGCAAAGTCAATCCCATGCTCGCGCTTTAGCTGCAGAGCCGCATCCGCCGCGAGAAATTGCGGCGCGCTGCACGGGTGCATCTTCAGCCCGAGTGCGGGTGATTCCAGAAAATACGGCTGACCGATGCCTCTTAACATCTTTTCGTAATCGCAAGTTCCCGGGCCGAAGAATGTGTCGCAAAAGCCGCGCGGCGCCTCGATGATATTCTGATCGGCAGTAAAACCTTGCTGCGCCAGAAGCGCGGCTTCGACGCCGTTGCGGGCGGCATTGCCGGCATGAAACGGTTTGACCATCGAGCCCTGTTGCCGTTGGATCCCCGCCGCGCCCGAGGCGGCCACGCCAAGAGCGGCTTTGATTTTTTCCGGATCCAATTTGAGCAAACTGGCCGATGCGGTGACCCCGCCGATGCTGCCCCACACCGGCGTGCTGTGAAAGCCGCGTTTATGCAGCTCGGGGGTGCCGGCGGCCATTTGTGTGAGCACTTCAATCCCAAAAACATAGGCTTTCAAAAAATCTTTTCCGGAGGCGCCGATATTCTCGCCCAGCGCAAGCGCGGCGGCAGTGATCACGCTGCTCGGATGACCCGCGCGCAGGTAGGCATCCCAGTCATCGAAATCCAAAGTGTGGGCTAATAAACCATTGGTAAAGGCCGCCATCGGCGCCGAAGCTTTCTCATTCGTTCCCCAGATCGAGGCTTCCTGCGAATATCCCATTCGTTTGCAATAATTGATTGCAATGGCCGCCACGGTCGTGCTCACTGCCGCTAAGCCGGCGCCAATGGTATCGAGCAGGTGCATTTTGGCGTTGCTCAAGGCACTATCGGAGATGGCCGAATAGTCGGTCTCGGCGACGAAACGAGCTAAGGTATCGGTGACGGGCGGTGGCGTTGCCATCTTGTTCTCCTGCGAATTGGAAGGTATGAAAGTCCAATATCGAAATCGCCCACGACTGTCTATCGGACGTCGCTGCCGGCGACAGGCGTGAGTAAAGATTAAAGAGGTAAACGCATGAAGGGTTGTTTGGACGGCATCAGAGTTTTGGAGCTTGGCAATTTTATTTCCGGCCCTTACGGCGCGATGTTGCTCGCGGATATGGGCGCCGAAGTTATCAAGGTTGAGAATCCCAAGGGCGGCGATCCTTTTCGCGGCTGGGATTTTGGCGGGGACCAGCCCAATTTCTGGGCATATAACCGCGGCAAAAAAAGTGTGACCTTGAATTTGCAAACAGCCGAAGGCAAGGAAATTTTTTATATCCTCGTGAAGCAGGCCGACGTAATCATGGACAACTACCGTCCAGGCGTAACTAAGAAGCTGGGCATCGATTTCGAATCGCTGCAGAAGGTCAATGAAAAAATTATATGCTGCTCGATCACAGGTACGGGACCGACTGGGCCGTACGTCAAACGGCCGGCCTATGACACGGTGGGTCAAGGCATGGGCGGCATGATGAGTGTTCTCATGGACCCACAGAATCCTAAGCCGGTCGGCCCGGCCTACGCGGACTGTTTGAGCGGCATGTTCTCGGCGCTGGGCATCTTGGGAGCGCTGACGGCGCGCACGCGTACCGGCAAGGGACAACAAATCGATGCCACCATGGTCGGTTCGATTCTGGCTTTTTTGAACGCGCCGGCAACCGAAACTCTCGCAGATGGAAGAATCCCAGGTCCGTACACCCGGCCGCGCCAATCGCAGACTTACGCCTTCGCCTGCGCCGATGGCGCACTGCTGGCGATTCACTTGTCGTCGCCGCAAAAATTCTGGGAAGGTTTATGCAAAACGGTCGGCCATCCGGAATTGATCGAAGATCCCCGGTTTAAAACACGGCCGGACAGGCGTTCCAACTATGACGCGCTCAGCCAGACTTTCGCGGCGTTTTTCAAACAACAGCCCCGGTCGGCATGGATCGAGGCGCTCGAAGCCAACGACGTGCCGCATACGCCCGTGTATAACTTGAAGGAGGTGTTCGAAGATCCGCAGGTTAAACACATGGGCATGGAAATCGCGATTGAGCGAAAAAATAAGCCAACGATTCGAACCGTGAAGTTCCCTTTGACTCACAGCGAAACCCCATCGCCTCATCCCGCCCCGCCGCCGGAGCTTGGCGAACATAACAATGAATTCTTGAAGTCCTTGGGTTATGACGAAACAAGGATCGCCGAGCTCAAACAGAAGGGCGTAATTTAAAGCGATATTCACCTCGCAGACAGAGTTTGCTGAGTGTTTATGCTCATTTCTCTGCATCTGCCGCATCCCGTGGTGAGTCTGCTCCGGATCACAAAACGATGAGAGAGAATTTCCAGTAGGAGAGTATATGAATGGTTGTTTAGAAGGTATCAGAGTTTTGGAGCTGGGCAATTTTATTTCCGGGCCTTATGGCGCGATGTTGCTTGCGGATCTGGGCGCGGAAGTTATTAAGATTGAAAATCCTCAAGGCGGCGATCCCTTTCGCGGTTGGGATCTGGGCGGCGACCAGCCCAATTTCTGGGCCTATAACCGCGGCAAAAAAAGTGTGACGTTGAATTTGCAAACCCCGGAGGGCAAGGAGATCTTTCTTGGCCTGGTCAAAGATGCCGATGTGATTGTGGAGAACTACCGGCCGGGAGTGACAAAGCGATTGGGCATCGATTACGAGAGCCTGAGCAAGCTCAACCAGCAACTCATTTACTGTTCGATCACCGGCACCGGCCCGACCGGTCCCTATGCTAAGCGGCCGGCCTACGACACGGTGGGCCAGGGACTTGGCGGTATGCTGAGTTTGCTGATGGAGGCGAGAGATCCACGCCCGATCGGTCCCAACTATGCCGATAGCTTGAGCGGGGTGTTCGCAACCGTCGGTGTTCTAAGCGCGTTGGTGGCGCGATCGAAAACCGGCAAGGGCCAGCAGGTCGATACCACGATGGCGGGTTCAGTTCTGGCTTTTTTGAACGCTCCAGCCACCGATGCGCTCGCTACTGGAAAAATCCCGGGACCCTACACCCGACCGATGCAGTCGCAAACTTACGCGTTCAGCGGCTCCGATGGCTTGCCCTTCGCCATCCATCTCTCATCGCCGCAGAAATTCTGGGAAGGGTTGTGCAAATCCGCCGGCCACCCTGAGATGATCGATGATCCACGCTTCAACACTCGACCCAACCGCCGCAAGAATTATGATGAGTTAAACAAAGTCTTTACCGAATTTTTCAAAGAGAAACCGCGCTCCTTCTGGCTCGAACAGCTCGAACTCAACGATGTGCCGCACACAACGATGTGCCGCACACGCCGGTTTACAACATGCTCGAACTGTTCGAAGACCCGCAGATAAAGCACATGGGTCTGGAGATAAAGATCGACCGCAAAGACAGGCCGGACATTCGCACGGTTAAATTCCCCAACGAGTACAGCGAGACCAAATCACCTCATCCCGGGCCGCCGCCCGAGCTCGGCGAGCACAACGCGGAGTTCTTAACGGCGTTGGGATATGACGGCAAGAAGATCGCGGAGCTTAAAGACAAGGGCGTGATCTAACCAGCGGCAGCAATCGCATACTATCTTCAAAATGCCGAGCCTCATCTGAAGGCTTTGATAGATGATTTTATCGGCCGTAGCCCTCACCTCATAGATGCGCCGTTATGATGTAGTCGTCATCGGCGGTGGCGCCGCCGGTTTGATGTGCGCCATCGAGGCGGGCAAACGCGGACGGCGCGTTCTGGTCATCGAGCGTAGCGGTCAGATCGGCAAAAAAATCCTCATCTCCGGCGGCGGCCGCTGTAATTTCACCAACCTGCATGTTACGCCGGAAAATTTTTTATCGGCCAATCGGCATTTCTGCAAATCAGCACTGGCGCGCTATACACCTTCAGACTTCATTGCCATGGTGGAGCGCCATGGCATTGCCTATCACGAAAAAGAGCGCGGCCAGTTGTTTTGCGATCATTCGGCCAAGCTGATCGTGACGATGCTGGCGAGTGATTGTCGGCAGGCCGGCGCCCGCATCGAGGTAAACGGCGTGGTGACGTCCGTGGAGCGAGCGGGCGAGGGTTTTATAATCGAGACCGGCGGCGGTCCGATTCATTCGGCATCGTTAGTCATCGCTTCAGGCGGCCTGTCGATCCCGAAGATGGGCGCCACGAATTTCGGTTATGAGCTTGCCAAACGGTTTGGACATAGCATCGTGCCGACCTATCCGGCGCTGGTGCCGTTTACGTTGGGCGCAGAGGATCTGGCACGCTATCAGGATTTGGCCGGCATTGGATTACCGGTCGAAGCAAGTTGTGATGGTCAAAGTTTTGCCGCGCCGATGCTGTTTACCCATCGCGGCATCAGCGGGCCGGCGATTTTGCAGATATCTTCTTACTGGAGACACGGCGAAGAGCTGCGCGTGAATTTTTTGCCGAGCATCGATGGGGCCGAGTGGTTGCTGAACCGGCAACAGACCCGGCCGGCGGCAGAACTCAAAAATGTGCTTGGCGAAAGATTTCC
>JAJONK010000269.1 GCA_021323355.1 Deltaproteobacteria bacterium | reverse complement strand
TTCGGTGACCACCTACCGAGCGGCATCAAGGAAGAACACAAAGCCTTGGCCGAACGACTGAAGGGTTGATTGGAGTAGAGTCATGCAAAGAGGACATCACGACATCGGCGGGCTACCCGGGGCCGGACCGATCGAAAAATCGCAACACGAGCTTTCAGATTGGGAGATTCTGGCAGACGCGGTCAATCAAGCGCTGGGCGCCAGGGGAGTCAAGCGAACCGATGAACTGCGGCGCGCCCGCGAGGAGATGGATTCCGACGCCTACCGCGAAATGAATTATTACGAGCGTTGGATTGCCAGCATGGAGACTATCCTGATCGAAAAAGGCATTCTGACAAAAGATGAAATCGACAAGAGGGTCGTCGAATTCGAGAAAAAGTGGGGAGAGCCATGATCCACCCGGTAACCGGCAGATTCCGGCCGGGTGATGCCGTGCGAGTGTTGAACGAGCATCGCCCTGGACACATTCGCACACCGTATTACATTCGCGGCAAGACCGGCCGGGTGGAGCGAGTCTATGGCGACTTCTTAAACCCCGAATCGCTTGCCTTCGGCGGCGACGGATTGCCGAGGCGAACGCTCTATCTTGTTGCCTTCAATCAGGCCGATGTCTGGGGAGCGGCGCAAGCGCCGGGAGACAAACTGTGCGTTGACATTTACGATCATTGGTTGGAACCGGCAGGGTACGGAGGACAGAAGGATGAGCACGTCAGTTGACGGGCACGGACACGAACATCCCCGGCATGAACTCAGCCCGCAGGCTAAGCGAATCTATGCGATCCGGGATTTATTGCTAGAGAAAGGCGTCCTCACTGAAAAGGATATTCAAAGTCAAATCGAGTATCAGGAAGCGCGTTCTCCGGTCAATGGTGCGAAGATCGTCGCGCGCGCCTGGGTCGACCCGGCGTTCAAGGAGCGTCTGATTGCCGACCCTAAAGCGGCTTGCGCCGAGCTCGGAATCGACGCTACCGCGCTTAACGAATTTGTCGTTTTAGAAAATACCGAGAAAGTTCGCCACATGGTGGTTTGCACGTTGTGCTCCTGTTATCCACGCCCGATTCTGGGCCGCCCGCCAGATTGGTACAAGAGCTTCAACTATCGTCAACGCTCGGTAAACGACCCCCGTGGCGTGATGGGTGAATTCGGTCTAGTGTTGCCAGACGATGTCGAAGTGCGGGTGCACGACAGCACGGCCGATATCCGCTATTTGGTTTTGCCACTGCGTCCGAAAGGGACCGAAGGACTGAGCGAGACGGAGCTAGCGAGGCTGGTCACGCGCGACAGCATGATCGGCGTGATGGATGCGCTCCCGAAGTTGCCGGAAACTTAGTTATCCCTTCTTCTTGTCTTCATGTTGACATATGGGCAGGCTTTGCGCGCCATCGGCCAAGATTTAGAGGGCCATGGCGCGCTGGTCTATGATATCAGCGTCAATCAATCCGAGTACCGGATTCAATGTGACTGCGATCTGCCGCCGCCAGGTAACCTTCTGTCTCTTTGTTATACCAGCAGAATTCTCGAGCAAATAGATTTCATGGGCAAGTTGAAACGCACCTGCGTTTTTTCTGTGAACAGCCCTGAATCGCTCGCTGGCACTCTCCGAAGCCTGGGAGGGTATGTAGATCGGGAGAAGGGCCGGCTGCTGCGTATCGCTAATTATGAATTGCTTGGACCGGAGATCGCTTATCGGGTTGAATTTGCATTGCCCGATGGCAGCCAAGTAGAGAACACTCTGTCGAAGCCAGGGCTCGATGAGATCACTAACTCTTTGCGTCAACAGAGGAAGTGAGTACTCAGCCGCGCAAGAAATCGGCGGAGTGAACCAAGATGGATGTGTCCTCACCGTGCGACGAGTCAGTGGCGGGAGACTCCACCTGACGGACAAGAATTCGGTTGATTTTTCCGAACACTATTCGTACCATTTCCCTTCTCGATCATAACCCCGTTATAAGGATTTTTGGGAAGGTATGAGAAGGCTGGCACGGCTGCATCCCGTCAATTATTCAACGGTTCTTCGATGTATTGGTCAGGATCTCGAAAGCCGGGGATTGCGCACGCTGGATATCATCTCGGACAGTACCGGGTACATTGTGCTGGCGGGCTACCAACCTCCGCCGGCGCCGATGCCGGTAAGCCTTCAATATACGCCGGCGGATATTCTCGAGCTCGATAGCGCCGGCCAGGAGCAGCGCGGAACATCTTCACCGACAAAAGAGTTTGTTAGCCTTGTCCAGATTCTCCGGGCCATTGGCGGCTACCTCGATAAAAATCAAGCCCGGCTAATCCGCATTTCAAACAACGAAGCGCCCGGCAGCAGCCCTTCTTTTTCAGTCGAATATGAGACCAAGGAGGGCGAGCGAATAGTGGACGATCGAGACGGTAGTGCCATTTATGACATGTGCGTCAGCATGTACAAACAACGCCGTAAAGTTGATCATTCGGCGAAGCTTCCCAGCCACAGCCGCTAAACTTCCATCGCGCAGTGGTAGAACCCGGCGAGCGAGAAAAATCTTTGTGAGGCGATTTTGGAGAATCTAGTTGATTTTTACTCTTTGCTGGGCCTTAAACGAAACGCCAGCGAAGCCGAAATCAAACAAGCATACCGGAAGATGGCGTTTCGCTATCACCCTGACCGAAATCCCGACGATAAACAGGCGGCGGAAAAATTCACACAAGTGTTACAGGCTTATGGTATTTTATCCGACAGCAGCAAGCGCAGCATCTACGATCGGGCGACACGCCCACCCGGTGAAGAGGAGCCGCAGGAAGAAAAGCCACAGGCCGAGCAGTTTGGCGAGCACATTCATCAAGGATTTAACCACTCGTACGATTTCAAAGGAAAGGCTGAATCACAATCCAAAACTGAACCGCAACCTAAATGCCCGCAATGCTCCGCGCTGGGCACGGATTACATCGTCTCGCGCAAAGGCGGGGCCGGATCATCCCGCGGCAAGCAATTCGTTCTTGCGCCCTTCAGCATTGTTTTCTGCAGCGAGTGCGGGCATGTCTACGGTGTCATGGGTCAGTCGGCTTGAGATCGGTTGAGGGTCACTGTCGATTACAGATCGATGGCACCGGTTCAATGCATGATGCCGCCACCTTCCACTACCAGTAACTGTCCGGTGATGAAATCGCTGTCGGAACTAGCCAAAAATAGCGCCGTCCCGACGATGTCCGCTGGTGTTTCGACGCGACGGAAAGCGCGTTTATCCATACTGCCCTCGCGCCGCTTAAGCACATCATCGGTGACCGAATCCTCACTCATGGTCGAGCCAGGGGTCATGCAATTGACATTGATGCCCCATTCTCCCAGTTGTCGGGCCATGACTCGCGTTAGCGCGACCACGCCGCCTTTTGCGGTTGTGTAATGCGGCATGTTGCCGGAGCCGCTGAAAAACGTGCCCGAGGCAATGTTGATGATCTTGCCGCTGCGTTGCCGCTTCATGATTGGGATCGCCGCCTTGCAGCAGAGGAAAACGCCTTTCAGGTTTACTTCAATAACTCGGTCCCACTCCGCCAGATCAAGATCTTCGACCGGTCCTTTCCAAAGTTTTTGCGTGACGTAGATCGCCGCATTGTTGAGCAGCACATCGATGACGCCGAACTTTTCGGCCGTCTCCAGCATCAAACCTTGGACATCTAAATAGTCTGTGACGTCGGTAGCGCGCGCCCATGCGCAGAATCCTGAATCCGTCAACGCTTGGGCGACTATGCGGGCGCCCTGGCTATCGACATCGGCGACCACCACCTGGGCGCCTTCTTCGGCGAACCGGCGCGCATAGGCTTTGCCGATACCATGCGCGGCGCCGGTAATAACCACGACTTTGTTGTGCAATCTCATGGCGCCTCCGGCGGTCAAGTATCAAACCATTCGATGTCGCACACGCGAACTGGCTTAAAGAAATGTAGGCGCTTTGCCGTGAAAAAAGTTCTTCAATTGATCCGCAGGAAAGCGCAGCCCGACGTAGAACGTGCCGAACAGGCCGTAAGTCGCGCTGGCTTCATCGAAGCGCATCTCGTAAACGAGTTTTTTGAAAACCAGCGGGTCATCGGCGAAGAGGTCGACTCCCCATTCCCAATCGTCAAAGCCGATGGAGCCCGAAATGATCTGATTGACGCGGCCGGCATAATGGCGTCCGATCATGCCGTGCTCGCGCATCATTCGTTGCCGTTCGCGGATTGGCTCGTTGTACCAATTCCTGACTTCGCCACGAAATTTATTCATCGGGTAAAAACACAAATAACGGCGCTGCGGAATCTCGGGCCACAAACGGGGCGCCGCTGCCTGTCGCTGCTTGGCCAATTCGGCTTCCACTTCCCGGTTCCACTCCGCGGTGCCGGGCCGTAGAGCTCGGGCCATTAGCTCGGCGTACAGTTTTACCGAAGCTTCATAAAGTCCAAGCTCGACAACCGAAAGATAGGATGTCATCGGCTCGAGAAAATCGAGCAGTCTTAATTGCGCGAGCTCGAGCTCGGCGAGGTTCAAGGCGTCTAAGGCTTTGCGAAAATGCACCAACATCAGGTCGCCTTTGTGACCGAGCATGGCGAACAGTCCGGTGGCTTCCTGTTTGTTGTCTTCCATGCCGCGAAATATCGCCGTGGCTTGGTTGAGAAGCGCGTCTTGCTCGGCAGCACTGAGCGCGCGCCAAGCGGCCCAGCGCACACGAAACATTTGGTGCAGTAGATAAGAGCCGTCGAGAGTCAGTGGTGTTGGCGGCAGATCGGCTGTTAGCTTGTCAACGTCTTCTTCCATATCCTCGA
>JAJONK010000268.1 GCA_021323355.1 Deltaproteobacteria bacterium | reverse complement strand
ACGGGAAAATTCCATGGCACGATGGAGCCGCAGACGCCTAAAGGCTTGCGCAAGACTAAACCGTGACGACCGGCGTCAAGCATAACCGCAGCGTTCCGCAGACTCTTTGCCATTCCGCCGTAATGATCTAGAGTATGCACAAAGCGGCGGATCTCCAGAATCGATTCCCGCATCGGTTTGCCTTGCTCGCGGGTCAACAAAGTCGCAAGCTCCTTTTCTTGTTGTAGGATCGCATGGCCGGCTTGAAGTAAAATCGCGCCCCGCTTAGACGGAGCCATCTCGGACCATTTCTTCAACGCTCCCTTGGCCGCATCGATGGCGCGACGAATGTCGTTCACTGTTCCTTTGGGAACCGAATCAACAAGCTCTCCCGTGGCTGGATTTTTTACTGCGGTGGTCTCGTTACTTTCTGAGTCCACATACTCACTGGCGATAAGCAGTTTTGCCATAAACTCCTCCCTGACTTCGGAACTTCAAAAACAATCATGTAGCTAGCGGGTTGTCAAGATTAGCTCTCGTAGAAAGGACGCCACCGATGATGTCTAAATGACACGGAGGAGGGTTCACTTAGCAGGTGGAATACGATCTGACGCTAGAAAGCGGTTCGGCGACGAATCTTGTTTTGGGGTCGCACCTGATCAAACGTGAGCATTTCTAGCAGTAGGGTCCGACGAACTTATCCGCTAAGCTTTTTCGCCGCGGTTTTGTAATACAACAGCCGCGAAAAAAAGACACAGTCCGATAACGTCTTTAATCCAACCGGGAAAGACTAAGACGAGTCCGGCAGCGATGAGCAGCGCTTGCTCGAGTGGTGTTGTCTTGCGACGTAGCCAACCTGTCAATCCCGCTGCCAACGCTCCAAGACCAATCATCGCCGACGCTCCCGTCCAGATTATATTGACCCACGATCCCTTGAGCAGTAATCCGATACCGTCGGGACTCAAAGTAAAGATGAACGGAACTAGGAATGCGGGAAGGGTGTATTTCCAAGCCATCATCGTAGTCTTGTACGGATTACCGCCGGTTATCGCTGCGGCGGCAAAGGGGGCCAGTGCCGTGGGTGGCGAGACTTCGGATAGTACAGCGTAGTAAAAGATAAACATGTGTGCGGCAAATTCCGGAACGCCGAGCTTGATCATGGCTGGCGCGGTAATCACTGCGGCAATGATATAGGAAGCAGTTACCGGCACGGCGAGACCCAGAACCCACACAGTAAGCGCAGTGTAAAGCACCGTAAGAAAAAGGCTGTTGCCGGCCAGAGCCAGTATAATCAGCGAAAATTTAAGTCCCAGGCCGGTTAAGGTCACCACGCCAACGATAATCCCGGCGGCAGCGCAGGTTGCCGCCACCGACAACACGTTGGTGGCGCCTTTTTCCAGGGTCTGCCACAAGCGGGTTGGTGTAAGCGCAGTGTCACTTCTTATGAAACTCAGCAGCACGGCAAGCACCGTTGCGTAGGCAACGGAGAGGATCGCAGTGTAGCCCCACAGCATGAAGAGGACGATGGAGATAAGGGAGACAAAATGGAAGCCGTATTTGCGTGTCAGACTCCACGGGCTTTCACCTTCCACCTGGATCGGTTTAGCGCCGAACTTCCGCGCGTCGAGCTCGACCATGGCGAAAATCGACCAATAGTAAAGAACTGTCGGAACAACGGCCATGGCAATGACCTCGATGTAGGACATTTGCAAGAACTCGGCGATGAGAAAAGCCGCGGCGCCGAGCACAGGTGGGGAGATGATCGCGCCGATACCGCCGGCTGCGAGCAAACCGCCCGCAGATTCTTTGTCATAGCCGGCCTTGGCAAGAAGCGGCCACGATACCGAGCCGAGAGTCACTGTGGTCGCCACGCCCGAACCGGAAGGTCCGCCGAGAAGGAACGATGCCAACGTCACCGTGCGCCCAGCCGCTGCCGGCTTCCCGCCTGTAGCGGCCAGAGAAAAGTCAACGTAGAACTGACCTGCCTTGGAATATTCCAACACCGCGCCATAGATCGTAAAGAGGATGATGAATGTCGCCGCTACATCCAACGGCACACCGAAGATGCCTTCGAGAGTCAGGTACATGTGGCCGACCAAACGATCGATGCCATACCCCTGATGGGTCCACGGTGCAGGCAAATACGCACCGAACACAGCATAGGCCAAGAAACCAATGGCCACCGCCGGCAGAATTGCACCGGTCGTTCGTCGCGTCGCTTCCAGGACCAGGATAATCGCCAGCGCACCAAAAATTTGATCGATTCTCGTAGGGATTGCGGCACGGTAAATAAATTCTTCAAAATCCCACAGCGGATAGCCGACGGCGGCGAGACTCGCAAGAATAAGCAGCCAATCGTACCAAGGCACGACGGTACGGCGCTGGCTACGCGCCACGGGATAGATCAGAAACGTCAGGACTAGCGAGAACCCAAGGAATACCAGCCGCAATACTTGAGCGGTTACCGTCGCCCAGGCCCAGTAGAGGTGAACCAGCGACATCGCGACGGCGGCACAGGAGGCCAGTTTAGCCACCGAGCCGATCAGTTGTCGCCGAGGGCCTTCTTCTTCTTGAATAAACTGCTGCGCTGCTTCTAGTCGTGCTGCATCGACGATGTCTTCAGCCACGGCGGGTTCCGTTGCAGGAAACTACACGGATGCGCAGTGCTTTGATGTTTTGTATGACGAACCGTTTTGGGTCAAGCGGCGAGATTAAGGCGATCGTCATTGAGGCTTCCGGACTCGCGTGCAGGTCAAGGGCGGGAAATAGTCGCTGCTGCGGTGTCACAATCCAAGCACCACCTACGAACTTTGCGCTTTCATAGCCGTAGAAATCCACCAGGCGGCGTTCGCTGTAACGGAGTTGTATGAGACGAAATCCGTCTCCCTGGACCTGAAATATTTCCTCCACCGCACTCCCGTACATCGAGTGATTAAAACTCACGCGCAATTGCGTGTCCGGCGCGGCGATGTGCTTAAATATTTGCTCGCCGTTTTTGACAAGCACGCAATGCTGTCCGGCGCTTGCCGGCAGCGCCGTTGCCAGCAATGCCAGCAACGAAAAAACAGCATTCCCAATCGCTTGACCGAAGGACGGGCGATGATTGCCTGCTGCCAATTCATTTGCTCTGCGAGGGTAACTGCACGCCTTTTTCCTTGAAATAACGCAAGGCGCCGGGATGGAAGGGGATCGGCGATCCCACCACGGCGCTTTTCAGATTCATTTCAGATGCCGCCTTGTGCACTGCCACCAGATCGGCAGTGTGTTCCAAAATCAATTTGGTGAGCTCATAGGCTTGCTTATCGTCCATCTTCTCGTTGACGACCAGAAGATTGGTTACCGCAGCCACTGGAACATCCTCATCGACGCCCTTGTACACGCCCTTGAGAATATTGGCGACGAAGTACAAGGGGCCGTACTTTGATACCATCTTCGGCACCGCATCGCCGTGAGGGATGAGATTGACTTTGCTGCCTGGCGTTGCGGCGAGATCTAGAATTGCCGCCGTCGGCAACCCGCCGTCCCAGAAAAAGGCGTCAATCTTGCGGTCTTTCAATGCGCCGGCGGACTCTCCGGCGCCGAGACGCTCCTGGCTCTGCAAATCTTTTGGCATAAGTCCATAGGCTTCCATAACCCGCAGCGCCTTTACTTCAGTGCCAGAACCGGGCGCGCCGGTGGAGACGCGCTTGCCTCTCAAATCAGCGACACTCTTGATGCCGCTCCCGTCCAGCGCGGCGATGTGCATGAAGTTCGTGTAAAGTGCCATCAGCGACCGGACGCCGATCTTTTCGTTAAGGCCTTTTAGTTTTCCGTTGTAGGCATCCCAAGCTGTGTCCGGCAATGTCAATGCTAAAGCAACTCTGCCGGTGTGGATGAGTTTCATATTGTCGACAGAGGCGGTGGTGACCTCAGCCGTCGCCTCCGTGCCGGGAATGTTTCTGGAGATGAGCGCGGCCATCCCGCCGCCCAACGGATAGTAGACACCGCCGGTGCCGCCGGTGGCGATGGATAGACGTGTTTTTGTCTGGGCGAACGCCAGATCGGCAATTGATATTGCGGCTACGAGCGTTAGGAGGATGCGGAAATATAAAAAACTTATACTACATGAAAAACGGTCAGCGCCCGCTGGTTTTGACCGAGGGCCATAGAATTTTCTGGGTTTCATAAATCCTCCGAATTTAGAAGTTCAGCTGTATGATAAGCGTCATCAAAATAGGGTGAATTGAAGATCGTCGTCAAGAGAGCTCGTTAGCTGCTATGTGAGGCGGCGAAATTGGGTCAATCGGAGGACGGATATTGGTAGGTTGGCGTCGACGCTCGATTGATTTGCTATGATGGCATTGATAAGAGTTCGTGCGTTGGAAATCGCGTTTTCACCTGTGATGTGGACACAACGGAATCTCATGATGATCATTCTCTTGCTCGTACCGACCGTGCTTTTTGCATCGATGCTCTCGGCATCGTGCTATGCACAGGCGCCGTTACAGCACGTTGTGCTCACCTACTCCAGCCGTAGTATCGCCTCCATTGATCTTTTCATCGCGCAAGAGCGCGGTTTTTTTCGCGACGAAGGACTCGATGCGCAGCTCGTCCAGGTTCGAGCCACGGCTGCAATCGCCGCGATCATTTCAGGAGAGGTTAACGCGCTCGGTTCTATCGGGAGCGCCATCCGAGCGATTCCGCGCGGCGCGCCGATCAAGGTGTTGATAGTAGGCCTGCGGCGGCCGGTATTCACTGATGGGATCCCGACCCATGAGGAGATATCTGAATATCTCAAAGAGGACGCGCG
>JAJONK010000267.1 GCA_021323355.1 Deltaproteobacteria bacterium | reverse complement strand
GCCTTGAGACAGCGCTCCAGGAGACGAGCGTCTCCGAGATGCTGCACGCACGCGGCGAATCCGTCAGTTGGTCCACGCCAGCGCAGCTCGTCGATATTGCGGAATAGGCACGCGTCCGTCCTGAGCGTCGCCAGATTTTTGAACAGCAGCGCCAACTCGCGATTATTTCCCAGCACGCTAGATGGAAAATTTTCTATCGTGCCGTGCCGATTAAGCAGCCGTGCAGCCGAGATCGGCCCAATCCCCGCAATGCCCGGAAAACCATCAGCGGCATCGCCGACAAGAGCGAGCAAGTCGGGGATCAAAACCGGATCCACCCCGAACTTCTCACGAACTCCTTCGGCATTGCGCATTTTTTGTGTCCGACGCTCCACCTGCACTATCCGGTTCCCGCGGACGCACTGCGCCAGGTCTTTGTCGGGCGTCCAGATGCAAATCTTTTCCACGTCTGCGTTTCCGGAAGCGATCTGCGCCGCCGAGGCAAGCGCATCGTCAGCCTCCAATTCAATCATCGGCCAGACAGCCACGCCCATTGCGGCGAGTGCTTCCTCCAGCGGATGGAACTGAGCAAGGAGAGCGCGCTCGATACCATCGCCGGTCTTGTAACCAGGCCAGAGACGATTTCGAAACGACTCGATGACGTGATCGGTCGCCACTCCCACGTGCGTCGCTCCACTCTCGATCATCTGCAGTACTGTATTGAGGACGCCGATGACGGCCCCGAAGGGCCGGTCCTCGCCCTTATTGAAACGGCGCAAGCCGTAGAAGTGGCGGAACAGCTCGTAGGTACCGTCTATGAGATGGATGATCATGGTTGAGGTGAAGTGGCATCCTATACTGGGCGCGTAACTACAATTGTAAATCGCGGCTGATGTTTCTTTGGCTTACCCTTCGCCCGCTAAATTCGCCCTCGAGCTGTATGCCGAGCAACGCATCGGAATTGCATACGAACATACTCTTCGGATGCATGCTCACTCGCCGCGATCTTCGCTCGGGAGTTGATTCCCGAATCTTCGGACAGCGCGCGCCCTTGCTTTAGCCGCCTCTTCTTGCCGATTCTTCGGCGTTGCCGTCGCTTCGAGCGAAGCTAGAAGCGTGCTCGAAATCCTGGCCACCTTATCGACAGCGGCAGAGAAGGCCTTTTCATTGACTCTCGCAGGCGTGTTGAAGCCGGAAATTTTTCTGACGAATTGCAGCGCCGCCGCGCGGATCTCTGCCTCGGTCGCCGGCGGTTCGAAATTATGAAGCATCTTGATGTTTCTACACATGTTCACTTCACCTTGTCAGGCAATCTAGTATCCTCTATCAAGTTGATTTAAAAAGTTACAGATGAGTGTGGCAACCGAAACGAGCAGCGATCCTTAGCGGCCCGGCTGGAACACCGATCCGCGAGACGACTGGCGATGCGCCGTCAGGCGCCAGCGACCATAGGCGACGAATGCAGCTAACAGCCCCACTACAATCGGGATCAGCGCCATTGCAATATCGGCGATCATCAGAGTGACCACCGTCGCGCCGATCATAATTATCACGAGCCCGGCAGCGGCCAACGGTGTCAGGCCGGGCCGGATTCCCGTCAGCCACGGAAGAATGATGCCGAGCCCACCGAGTACTTCAACGACGCCAATGAGCCGCATTAACAGGCCGGGCATCGGCATCTGCGCCGTCAACTCCTCGATGGGCATCACCAGCTTCATGCCGCCGGCAAATAGAAAAATCAGCGCAAGCAGCACTTGAGCGATCCACAGAGCAACATTCATGATTGACCTCCTCCATCTCGATTGTAGCAGCCGTCGGTATGAGACGCACTAGCAAGCGGGGGAGCTTCGGTTGGGAATTTCTCATGCGGAAATCGACCCATGCTGGGCGGTTACTCTGCGATCTCGTCATAGCCGCGCCCAAGAAATTGCACAAAGCAAAACCCGTGACCAAACGGATCAGCCATAAGGGCGAGCTTGCCCCACCCGAATACCTGGACGGGCTTTTCCAGCAATGCTCCCGCCAAGACAGCTCGCTCAACCGCCGGTTCGATTTCATCTACGACAAAATCGAGATGCACCGGCGTCCAATGCCGCTGATAGGTTCGAGCCCGTGAACTCGTCTCTGCAGGCGCAGTTGCTGATCTCTCCAGGAGATATATTGGAGACGAACAACCAAGCATCTCCAATCCGACGGCGCCGAGCCGGCGGCCGACTCTTAGTCCGAATACCGAACTGTAAAAGCGCACCGCCTTGTCGAGATCATCAACGTCCAAATTCACCAGGAGATTGATCACCGTCGCTCGCCTAATGTCACTGGACAAACTTATAACGACCGCCCATCGAAGTTCTGAACCGGAACGCTTGCCAGGTCAATCCCTTCGATGCACCGGACATTGATTGCAGCGACCTTGTTTCCCTTGGGATCGGTGCCTTCGCCGTAGGGATGGATACCGCATGTCTGACAAAAGCGGTGCTTGATCACCTGCTTGTTGAACGTGTAGGTTCCGATGTCCTTTTCCGGCGTGAGCACCGTCAACTGTTCGCGGGGTACAAACCACAAGAGCGATCCCTTGCGCGAACAGATAGAACAATTGCATGCCGTCGCGCTTTTGATTTCGCCTTCCGCTTCGAACGCAACCTTACCGCAGTGACAGCTGCCCTTATACTTCACCTGAGCTCTCCTCAATCGGCCTTGACTTCACATTTATCCCTTTACGTTCGTGAAAATAAGCCTTGGACGCTTAGCGGGTTTCTGTTTGGTCATCGCTGGCAGCGACTCAATCGGTTATTGCCATTTCGCTTTTGTTCGATGCAGCTTCGACGACTGATTTCATCTGCGCCAAACCCTGCTCGAATTGAATGCCAATCATTTTGTCCATGTTCATGAACAGATGGATCGCTTTGGCCATGAAATTGTTTTTGCCGCTCATGCTCCATGTCACAGCGGTCTGATCGCCCTCGGGTCTAAATGTGAACTCCGCAATGTTTCTCGCTGCGAAAGGTCTGAAGAACTCGAGATTGATCCGGATCAGATCGTTCGGACGGCTCTCACTGATAGTCATGCGCCCTTCTCCTACCTCTTTGTTACCATTCCAGGTGTAGACAGCGCCAGTTCCGGCCGGAGCTCCTTGATATGTTTGCTTCATCGCCGGATCCAATTTTCCCCATGGGTTCCATGCTTCCCAATTACGGAAATCATTGACCTGCGCAAAGATCGCCGAAGCCGGCGCGCGCATCTTAGCTGTCCGCGCGACACGAAACTCCGAACGTCGGCGAGCCACGATGCCGGCAAACACGATGACAACAATCGGGATCACCATGAGAATTTTAGTCAGCATAAGACTCCTTCTCGGCGGCGCGCGTCGCAACACCTCGATGAATGTTGTAAACTATCAGTTCTCGTTGATTGCCCTTAGCGGTTCTTTTACCTCGGTTGGCTCCATGTAGATCAACTCCCAAATGTGGCCATCCAAATCCTGAAATCCATGGGCATACATGAAACCATGGTCTTGGGGTTCATTGTAGGTCGAGCCACCGCCGGCCACCGCCTTGGCAACCATTCCGTTCACTTTCGCACGGCTCTCCAGAGATAAGCACAGCAGCACTTCGGTAAATTTACCCGCGTCGCAAATCTGTTTGGGAGTAAAGGTCTGAAACTTTTCTTCAGTTAACAGCATGACGAATATATCCTCACTCACGACCATGCATGTGGCAGTCTCATCCGTATATTGCTTGTCAAAACTGAAGCCGAGTTTGGTGAAAAACTCCACTGACTTGTTTAGGTTCTTGACCGGTAGGTTCACAAATATTTTAGTTGCCATATTTTCCTCTTGTTAAGGTTCTGCATTATCGACACTCATCAACGGCCTTAAGCCGATGCTGCCGGCTGAAAACGGATCCCAGCCACGGGCCGCATCCGGTGACCATCGAACAATCAGCCCACTCAAACCTTAGCTATCCGCCGGCAATGGCACCAACGATCATAAAAGGCTGCGCTCCGGTGGCGATCGCCTCGGGCAGCGGCGTATCCGGCGACTCGTGAGACAGGTCCTCCCCGCAGGCGAAGAATCTAACGAAGGCGCGGCGCTTGCCGTTGGCGTGGTCTCGAATAGTTCCACGCAACATTGGATAACGCGCTTCGAGCGCATCGAGAATTGAGCGCTGCGTGATCTGACCCGCGATTTCGAGGGACACTTCGCCGTCAACGTGGGCGAGCTTGCGCAGATGTGCTGGCAGTACAACTCGTATCATGACTTATTACTCTCCTATAATAACAACTCCGTTTCCCGCGAGCGCTCAAAATGCCCCTTCCAGCAAGGCCGCAGCCAAGGAAAGCGCCGGAAGCGTAGTCTCTGAGCTACGTTGAGGACGCTTTCGAGGAGAGAACGCCGCTGGAGGTCATTTTCAGTGCTCGCTTCATGGCAGTGTCTGCACCTCCACTGAGAGTACCGGCGGGAGGTCTCGGACGATAGGGGCCCAGCCGTCACCCGCGTCGACCGATGCGTATACCTGTCCGCCGGTGGTACCGAAGTAAACGCCGCACGAGTCGAGCGAATCGACCGCCATCGCATCGCGCAACACGTTGACGTAACAATCACTTTGCGGCAGACCTTTGGTGAGCGGTTCCCACTCATTACCGCCTGTGCGGCTGCGGTACACGCGCAGTTTGCCGTCAGGGGGGAAATGCTCCGAATCGCTCTTGATCGGCACAACGTAGATGGTTTCCGCCTCGTGCGCATGCACGTCGATTGGAAAACCGAAGTCGGTTGGCAGATTGCCGCTAATCTCGCGC
>JAJONK010000266.1 GCA_021323355.1 Deltaproteobacteria bacterium | reverse complement strand
CAGAACCATCAACAGCAACACCAAAAAATAGACGGTCTTTTCCAACTGCAGCGCGGAAAACAGGTTCGGCCATAGCCGGGTCCAATCTTCCGTAAGATACGGAAATCCCAACTGCAGCTGAATCCGATCGGCAATCTCACGCGATTGGTTGACGTCATCGACCCGGATTTCTATGTTGCTGACCGCATCGCCAAGCTCGAAAAATTTTTGCGCGTCGGCAAGTCCCATAAACACCAAGGTCGAGTCAATTTCACTCATTCCGGTATTCAAGAGCCCCGTGATGACGAACCGGCGCACTTTTGGAATGACGCCGATGGCTGTGGGACTTCCAAGCGGAGAGACCACCTGAATCGGACTACCGACAAAGACCCCGAGCTGAGCCGCCAGCCGCTCGCCCATAATCACGCCAGGGAGCATAATGGTGCGATCTTGCACCTGAACCGGATTCTGCTGCTTGAGGCCGGCGATGCTTCCTTGTTTCATGTAGCGTTGCAAATCGACAACGGCATTGACACGGTCTGGATCGACACCACGAACGACCACTCCCGAAACCCGTGAGCCTGATGTCAACATCACTTGGCCGTAAATCGCCGGCGAGGCGGCGACTACACCCTCCTGCTTAATCACTTGTTGAACTAGCTCTTCGTACTCCGAAAGCTGATCGCCGGACTTCAGCAAAGCGATATGCGCGTTGATCCCGAGCAAGCGATCGCGCAGTGTTTCCTCGAACCCGGTCATGACCGCCATGACCACGTTCAAAGTCATCACGCCGATCATAACGCCAAGCACGGAAATAACCGTGATCAGCGAGATGAAGGTTTCTTGTCGGCGAGCTCTCAGATACCTGAGACCAATGAAAAGCTCGTAATTCATGCTCGGAGAAATTGGCTTGGGCGGGCTAGCGCTGCGGTCGAAGCAATGGAAATAAGATAACGTCACGGATAGAGGCCGAATTGGTGAAAAACATCACCAGCCGGTCGATGCCGATGCCTTCACCCGCCGCCGGCGGCATCCCATACTCAAGCGCGCGCAGATAATCTTCGTCAATCGGATTAGCAGTATCATCTCCCGCGGCGCGCGCCTTCATCTGTTCGACAAACCGCTGCCGCTGGTCCCCCGGATCGTTCAACTCGGAGAAAGCATTGGCCAGCTCGCGCCCGGCGATAAATAGCTCAAATCGATCCACTAACGCAGGATTGTTGTCGTTCTTGCGGGCCAGCGGAGAGACTTCAATGGGATATCCGAAAATAAATGTCGGCTGGATTATTTTCGCCTCGGCCACCTCTTCGAAAACTTCAACTAACAAAGTGCCATAAGGAGCATTGATATCTACCTGCAAACCCTGACTCTTTGCGAAGCTTTGCAACCCGCCGATAGTGGCAATTTCTTTTGTCTCAACGCTACCATAAAGCGCGATGGCATCGGCAATGGTGATTCTGCGCCAGGGCGGCTTGAGATCGATGAGGTGCTCTCCGTACGGAATCTGAAGGCTGCCGGTCACCTCATTGGCAAGCGAGACAAATAATTCTTCCGTTAGACGCATGAGATCTTCGAATGTTGCGTAGGCCTGATAAAATTCCAGCATGGTAAATTCAGGATTATGGCGCACCGAAATTCCTTCGTTGCGGAAACTGCGGTTGAGCTCAAAAACTCTTTCAATACCGCCCACCAGCAGGCGCTTTAAAAACAACTCGGGCGCAATCCGCAGGAATAATTCAAGATCGTGGGCGTTATGATGAGTTGTAAACGGACGGGCGGCCGCTCCCCCGGGAATTGCCTGCATCATTGGAGTTTCCACTTCGAGAAAATCCCGCTCCTCAAAAAACTTACGCACTAAACGGAGGATCCGAGAGCGCGTCTCGAAGACATCCCGCACTTCGGGATTGACCATTAGATCGACATAGCGATGTCGGTACCTCGCCTCAACATCGGCTAACCCATGCCATTTCTCCGGCAAAGGCCGGAGACATTTCGCCAGCAGTCGGACGCTTTCAGCTTCGAGGGTCAATTCCTTTGTTTTGGTGCGAAAGAGATGGCCCGATACGCCGACTATGTCGCCGACGTCAAACGACTGGAACAAAGCATATCCTTCTTCGCCGAGACGATCTTTGCGCGCGTAGACTTGCAGCCTGCCTCTACGATCCTGAAGGTGAAAGAACGAAGCCTTGCCGAACTTACGTATGCCCATGATGCGCCCGGCCAAGATGATATCCGTTGCAACGCTCGGGAGATCTTCCTCGCTGCACTCGTTGAACTTGGATATGACTTCCGCTGTGGCGTGATTGGGTCGAAAGTCATTGGGGTAGATTTTATGACCGGCTTCCCTGAGTTTTGCGAGCTTCTGCCGGCGCACTTCAATTTGCTCGCCGGTCTCTTCTACAAGTTCTTTTTCGGACGTCGACATCGGTGTCTGTGAACGTACTATCGGCAAACGTTGAATTCAACGAGGCAGTCAGCAGAGAGCTCTAAATTCCGAGATTCCCGCAGATCGCGCTGACTGAATGCGATTTGTTCAAGGAGTAGAAATGAAGGCCTGTAACGCCGAACTGGATCAACGCCTCGCATTGACGTGTCGCATATTCGATTCCTAGTTGAATTGCCGCATTATCGTCGTTTTCAACTTTGCTCAACGCTTGCTCCAACTGCGGTGGAATTCGCGCGCAACATAAAGCCGTAAAGCGGCGGATCTGGGGAGCGGAAACGATCGGCAGAACGCCCGGAATGATCGGCACTTGGATCCCTAGTTTCCTGACATCTTCGAAATAGCGGTAATATTGATCGTTATCGAAAAATAATTGGGTGATAATCGCTTGAGCTCCAGCATCAATTTTTTCCTTCAGGTAACCCAGATCGGAGGCCCTGCTTTTGGCTCGCGGATGAATCTCGGGAAAGCCTGCCACGGCAACCGAGAAGTAGCCGAAAGAAATTGCCTCTCGAACCAGTTCCACGGCATGCTGGAAGCCATCGGGATGCGGCTGCCAATTCGCCATACCCGCCGGAGGATCCCCGCCCAAAGCCAGGAGATTTTCTAAACCTTTTTCCTGCAGGCGCCTGAGGACTCCGCGAGCATCATCCTTGGACTGGCCAACCACGGTCAAATGGCACATGGTTTCGAGACCGCATTCGCGATGAATTCGATCCACAAGATCGACGGTTTTTTCGCGCGTGCTTCCGCCAGCCCCGTATGTAACAGAACAAAAAGCGGGTCTCAGCGATTTGATTAATTCGATCTCGCCGAAGAGGGCTTCCTCGCCTTTGTCTGTTTTTGGAGGAAAAAATTCAACTGAGAGTGTTAACCCGGGCTGGGCATAAAGGTCAGATAATTTCACTAAGGAATATTCCTGATGAATACCGTAGCCGGATTGACTACTAATAACACAAGGTTATAAGAGATCACAACCGGGATGGCGAGGGGAGGGAGAGTTTCAGGAGCCGGTTGCCTTGCGGCGCGCGTCGATGGGATCGCACCCGGAACCGCCCTGACCTGTAATTTGAGACCGGAGATCTTCTGTATGTTTTAACCACGCCTCTTTGATGTCCTCGGCGACTTGATAGAACTCCAGTGTCTCCTTGAGAATTTGTTTCCGACGGGCGAAATGACCTCCCATGATCGGGTGCTTGGCATGCGCCTTGTCGAGCGGCCGTCCCTGGTACTCTATGGCCGCGCCTAAGAAACTGGCCGCAAGTTGGTACTCCATGTCCTTGATGCGATTCTTGTCGGCTTTGCGGAAGAAAAAGCCGATCATGCGATCGGCAAAAACCCGATCGATAAATGTGTTAATGATTTCCCTGAGTTTAAGCTCGCCGCCGAGCTGGTCAAAATGACTGTCCATGTGTGAATTTTGATTATAAGATTGGCGCTGCCGGGGTGTACTTACATCATACCCAGCTGCAGCCGTGCCGCCTCAGACATTTTGCTCGGATCCCACGGCGGATCCCAGACCAAGTCAATTTTGACGTCACTCACCCCAGAAACAGCCTTGACCTTCTCTTCAATTTCGGCTGGCATAGATTGGGCGGCGGGACAGTGAGGCGAAGTCAGAGTCATGGTGATTGTTACCGCGCCACCCTCTTCAACGTTGACGTTATAAATTAGCCCCAACTCATAAATATTAACAGGAATCTCGGGGTCGAAACAGGTTCTTAGTGCCTCCAAGACTTGGGCTTCAATAACCAGCTCGTTGATACTTTCCATAGTTCACTCCAAAATATGCTACGACAGCTACTTATTCCATTCCCAATTGCAGCTTCGCAGCTGCAGAGATCCGGCTTTGGCTCCAAGGCGGATCCCAGACTAACTCGACGTCGGCTTCCCGTACGCCTGGAACGGCGAGCAACTTGGCCGCGATATCTCGCTTCAAAACCTCTCCCATCCCACATCCGCGAGCAGTGAGAGTAAATCGAACGGTCGCCCGAAAACCATCTTCGGCAGGTGTCACCGCACAGTCATAGATTAGCCCCAGCTCGACGATATTGACGGGGATCTCGGGGTCAAAGCAAGATCTTAACTGTTCCCAGACGCGCCTCTCGACTGCTTCGATATCATTCGCCAAAGAAGCCTGGCCGGATTGCGACTGTGCTACCGGAAGCCAACGTCAACTTTTCTCCGCTTGGAATCATCAGCACAACACAATCGCGCTTCACGATCACAGGTTGTTCAGGTTGCATGCCGTCGCCCTCCTGCGCCCTGCACAGCATCACTCTGTTGAAGCAACCTTGTCGCTTCCCTTCAATGCCGCATTCATAGTATGCCAAGCCAAACTGGCGCATTTCACTCGCGCCGGGAATTTGCATACTCCCGACAAGATTTTTAGTTTACCGAGGCGTTCAAGATCGCTCTCCTCCACAGCCATCTCACCCGTAAGCATCTTGTGGACAGTGTCAAACACTCTTTCCGCTTCAGCCTCCGACTTGCCTTTCAGCTCGGTAGTCATCATTGAAGCCGATGCCTTGGAGATCGCGCACCCGGATCCCTTAAAGCTGATGTCCCGAATCATTCCGTCTGCCAAGTTAACAAAGACCGTCACGTGGTCGCCGCACAGAGGGTTGTAGCCTTCGGACCGGCGATTGGCATCCACTATTTCACGGAAATTACGTGGACTCTTGTTGTGATCCAAGATCACTTCTTGGTAAAGCTCATCTAGTTCTGACATTAGCTAAATACCTTTAACACCCGATGAATTCCTTGCACCAGAGCGTCGACGTCCTCCCGATTGTTGTAGAGCGCAAAGGACGCGCGTGCTGTGGCCGGCACTCCGAATCGCTGCATCACAGGCATGGCGCAATGATGTCCGGCTCGTATGGCCACTCCTTCCTGGTCGAGAATGGTCCCGACATCGTGGGCATGGATATGATCGAAAATAAATGACAGAACGCTGGCCTTGTCTTGCGCTGTGCCGATTATCCTGATCGTCTCAAAGGTCGACAGAGCATTGGTTGCGTAACCCAATAGGTCGTGTTCGTGCGCACACACCTCTTCCCAGTTCAAGCCGTTCAAGTAGTCGATCGCCGCTCCCAATCCTATACCGCCTGCGATGTTGGGCGTCCCGGCTTCGAACTTATAGGGTAGCACATTGTAGTGAGTCTTCTCGAAAGTCACCAAGCTGATCATATCCCCGCCACCCTGATAAGGCGGCATAGCGTCTAACAGCTCG
>JAJONK010000265.1 GCA_021323355.1 Deltaproteobacteria bacterium | reverse complement strand
TATCTTCTTCAGTATCGGGCCTTCTGGTAGAGGATAATAATAGTTGAAGGCTCCTGTCAGTCTATCTCCTTGCGAACAGATACTATAGGACAATCCGACGAGAGTGTGGTTAGCAGTTTGTTCCTCATGTTCGGCTCCGTTAGCAGTCAATTTCTCAGGGTCAGAGACATCAACATTCTCTTATAGGAGGAGAACATGGGTAGCAAATTATACGTAGGTGGTTTGCCTTATTCGGTAACCGAAGGGCGACTCCAGGAAATTTTTTCGGCGCACGGAACGGTGGAATCAGCCAACGTGATTTCGGACAAGTTTACCGGACAATCACGCGGGTTTGGTTTTGTCGAAATGAGCTCGAGCAGCGAGGCCCAAAAGGCAATTGAAAGCCTGAACGGCACACAGCTCGATGGCCGCACGCTGACTGTTAACGAAGCCAAGCCTATGGCGAAGCGCGACAATAGCGGTGGCGGTGGTCGCGGTGGCCGAGACGGCGGACGCAACCGCTGGTAATTCGCTGGCTACGTGCGTGAGTAACGAAAAGGGCAACCGAATCGGTTGCCCTTTTTTTGGCTGGATGCACTTTTTATTCCGCCTTGCAGATCATCTGCTCATAAAATGCGCTTCCCTAGCACCCCTGTACACTTCAGGTTTGCAGCCTTACCTGTATCGTCTATTGCCATTCCAGTTGAATCAAAAATTATAGCCGTAACACTCGGCCACATGGAATCTGGAGGTATGGTTGTCGACGAACAGCGGGCCGAGAATGCCAGAGCCTTTAATCTGAATGCCAGCATTCAGGTGGAGAATCAAAGGCTACATTAGCCGCGGTAGCACATGCTTATAAAGCGGCGAAGTCGATCGCGTGCGCCAGTCTATACAGAATACAGATGCGGCGAAGCTCCAGATTTTAAGACCAAGCGCCCGCGCGCGCTCATGTCCGCCGGCTGAACTGAGGCTCAAATTCGTCAGCGGAATGTGAGATTAGTGAACGGATGACTCTCGCCTTTAGCTTTAAAGATGAAAAGTCTCTCCGTGCGGCAGAACGGCTCTTTGGCGGTTCTCAGGGCTGTTCTAGCTGCTGATCCCGTAAAAACTCTTGGCGTTCTTTGCCAAGATCGCTTCTTGGTCATCTTGGCTTAAATCCTCGCGGCTCAATAAGTGCTCGATTTCGATCCGGCATCATTGGGCGTCAAAGCTCTCATGCGGGAAATCCGTGGCAAAGACAAAAGAATGATTGCCGGCCTCCCTGACGGCATAGCCGAGGCCTCGATCATCGCCATCGAAACCGACGAAGATATTGCCTGATTTGACGTGGCGAAGAAAATACTCGCGCGCGCTCACCTCCGGATGTGAGCTGGGCAGGAATTCGCCGTCAATATCGACTTGCAAATGATGAGGATAGGATCGGTCCAAGCGGTGCATGAAAAAAGGGCACCCACGTGGCCCCTCCTTCGAGAAACCCGACGCGAAGCTTGGGAAAACGATCAAACATGCCGTATGACAACATCGCTGCCGCTTGCGCCATAATCCCGAAAGGATGGCCGAGCGCGTGGACGGCATAATACACGCCGAGCGTATCCATCCCGAGATGATGCAGGCTACCGACGTGAACCGCTAGCGGGCAACCTAACTTTTCGGTTTCCTCGTAAATCGGCCAGTAGATTTTCGACCCAGAATGACCTTTGATACCCTCGCCGTTGGACGGTAGCATTGCTCCGACCATCCTCAAGTCTTTGACCGCCCTTCGAAGTTCTTGCAGGGCCGCTTCCGTATCCTGGATCGGGATCAAGGCAAGCCCTTTAATTCTAGAACTTACGTTGGTGACTATTGTAGGCGCGGCAGGCGGCAATCGCCCAATCCTCCGCGATGATCCGCCCCACCGCCAATCCCGCCGTGGGAGACCACCGTCCAGTCGATGCCGGTTTCATCGAGAAAGTTTACCCATTCCTGAGGTCCCACAGTGGCGGTTCGGGATCGCTTCTCCCCTCCCTCGAGAAAATGAAAATGAATATGATCAAAAGCCGGGAACACCTGTGTGCGATTCCCCGGCGGCATATACTTCGAAATTTCGCCATACAGGGACGTTCGTTGACTTGTCCGTCGGCATCAATGATTTGCATAATCATTCCTTTCAACTTCCACAACTCGGCTATAACAAGCGCGTTGAATACCTGTCAACGTCGGTTCCCCGACTAAACCGCTTTTCGCGGTCCATGGCAGCACGCTAAACCAGCACACCAGCATTGACCCTGAAATTCATCCTATGTTAGACGGGATTCTGATTCGGTCGGTTAATCATGTGGAGGTTGAGATGAGAACGAGCACAATCGTGTTGATGGTTACTTGGTTTCTGTTCGCCGCGCAAGCTTCGGGTCAAAGCCCGGAACTCTTACAGGCTGCTAAAAAGGAGGGAGGCAAAGTCATCATTTACAGCTCTCTCGAGACTCCGGTAGTAGAAGCCGTCATCCAAGCTTTCCGCAATAAAACCGGTGCTCGATGCGCAATACTCGCGCGCTTCGGCGATGAGCGTCATGAACCGTTCGATGAGCGAATACCGTGCCGGCAATCCCATTTATGATATCGTTCTGAACAATTCCGACCCGCTTTTGAACATGCATCAAGAAGGTATGATAGGGAAGTACGATTCCACGGTCATGCAAAAGTATCCCAAGGATCAGATCGATCCACGGCTCGGACCCATCAGCCGCTTTGGTATTGTGGGGGTGCTCTACAATAAGAGCCTGGTCAGCCCGGAAGACGCTCCCAAGGCACTGGAAGATTTGGTCCAGCCAAAATACAAAGGCATGTTAGTGATGGCCGATCCTACTCTTCATGTCACGACGATTCAGTGGCTCAGCAGCTTGCACAAAGTGATGAGTAAGGACAAAGCCGACAAATACATTCGCGAGTTGGCGGCAATGAAACCGACGCTGGTGGAATCCATGCTTCCGGCGGGAGAGCGCGTTCAGCACGGGGGGAAATGCCTATAGCGGTTACTTTCGTGAAGTATGCCTACACCGCAGGAAAAACCGGCGCGCCGCTCGATTATGTGCGGATCGAGAAAATGCTCGGCGACAGCCACTTCGCCGTCATGAGCAATAAAGCGCCGCATCCTAACGCGGCGAAGGCTTTCATCGATTATTACTTGGATGATGAGAGCATGAAAATTCTCGCTCAGAGCGGCGAGTTCGCCAATCGGAAAGGAATCTATCCGCCGCTACCGGGCGCCGACAAGATCCAGTACGTCCGAATGGAAGTTCTTGACGCGAAAGCATTTGAAGATAAGAAAAAAGAATACGGCAAACTGTTTTTGCGGTAGTCAACCCAAAACAAATATGATTGTGTGAGCATATGGCGAGAGCAAAGCGGACGCGACGAAGGTATTCAGTTAGAAACTCTCCTATCCATGGGCGCGGGGTGTTTGCGCTGACGCAAATTTCTAAGGGGACGCGAATCGTCGAATACAAAGGCGAATTAATCACCGACGACGAGGCAGACCGTAGGTACGCGCATCTTCATGAGCATTCGCCCCACACGATGCTCTTCTCGCTCGAAAATAATCTGGTAATCGATGCGACACGTCGCGGCAACTCCGCACGTTGGATCAATCACTCTTGCGCCCCCAACTGCCAGGTCGAGGAAGAGGGCACCCGGATCTTTATTGACGCTCGCCGTGACATCCGTCCGGAAGAGGAACTTACCTACGACTACAATCTACAATTGGGCGAACGGCATACCCGCGCGGCAAAACGAGCCCATGCTTGCTTCTGCGGCACGCGCCGATGTCGGGGTACAATGCTGGGAGAACGAATTTAACTCCGCCGCTTGTACTCCGATGCTGCCGGGAAGAGCTGTCTTGAAAGATCGTACTTACGGTGCGCTCATTCGCAGGTCGAGCTTCTCCGGCCACTGATCCCATCATGATGGAGCAGCTGAGCTCTTCAATCGACGATTTGTTTCCGCGCGGCGAAGGAAACTGATTGGAAGGCCTTTGTAGCCCTTAGGGCGCAAAAAGAACCCGGTCGATTGAAGCAGCCATGATTACGGTGGTATTGTTTTGGAACAAAATCGAATGAGCTGCCCTCACCTACCCACCTTTGACAGTGTTAACGATCAGCTGCTTGATCTTTGAACCGCCCCGCAATAAGACACGTGGCCTTATGAGCTGTCCGTTTCACTGACCAGAGCAGAACTATCAATTCAACAGCTGCGTCATTCTAGGCTCTTTAAGACTGGCTTCTCCAGACACCGCCTGGTCGTTTTTGTCTATAAAACTTACCTGGATAGGCTTAATTAGATCGGCTGAGCTTAAAATTCGTAGTTCTGAACTCCCAGAACCGGAGAAATTCTTGGTGTTAGGATTCAACGATTGGAATACCTCAAACAGTATTTTTGTTCAGGGAACCCAATATGCTAGACTTTGTACCAGGTAACGCAGTGGCTAAACTTTTTCTCTCCGCACTTCTTCTGTTCTTCTCCATTGCGTGCGCAACGATCAGCACCGAAGCTCCGGAGCGCGGCCAAAAATCCAGCAGATTCATCGAGGGTTTCGAGTCGAGCTCTACTAGTTTTGAGCGCCTGGCGGAAATTCAAGATCGCGCTAAACCCATTGAGAATAGCTTCTCGCTAAACTTCGGGCCGTCGACTCACCTCAGCCTAGCCTGCGGCGTTATCTGAAGTTACTGGGATCGACTTCGTTCGGCGGCAGCAATCTGAGCGGCGAGGGCGAGCTGACCTACGGTTCAGGGAATACTGTCCCTGGCGACTGTGACTGTCTGGATTGGCCCCGGATGATGCGGTTGGGAATAAAATCCCGCTGGCAAGGGTTACGTTACGGGGTTGATTTCAAATCAGTAGAAAAAGGATTTGTTACGCTTTCGGGAAGCCAAAGCGCCGAGCAACGCGACGAAGGCCAGCTTTGGGGAGAATACAATCTCGGTCCTTTCAATCTGCGCGGTTCGGTCGCTGAGTCCTGGGAAGAGCTTCTAGATGCAAATCGCCATCGCGTCACCAGGGCGGCGACAACCGCCGTGCAATTGAACCGATCAGTGTGGAGCGGAACCCTAACATCAAGCTATGGACTGGTGGAACAAGGCGCGGATTTGAATCAGGAGACGACAGTCTTCAGCAATAGACTTGCTGGCTTATACCGTCCCTTTAGCGTGTTATCTCTAGGTCCGAGTATCGGTATAAAACATGAGTGGGATACAGTTACCGGTTATCGGACCGAATCCCCGATGACCGAATTTGCTATCGTTTACACGCCATTCCAGGATAAATTCAGGTTGACAGGCGGCACCTCATTCACCAGAACCTTGAACCGATATGCTCTAACTGATGTTATGATTATTGGCACTCGAGCCATCATGGATTGGAAGATTGGCAACTTTCTCGGACGCGACGACACGCTCTCCTTTAATGTCAATTACAACCGCCAGCGCGATCTGATTACGACGGGCAACTCCTTTGACCATCTCTCCGGCATCCTACAGTTAAAAATCAGCGGATTTTAAAGCTACACGCTGTTGGATCTGCAGCATCGGTATATCGCCTTCCGACAGATGAGTCGCGCCTTTCGCAGACATTGCCGCAGGGCATCGGTTCAAAAATAATCAGCTGGTGTCCGGTGCACCCACACTCGTTGTCCGGTTGCGAATAAGCGGGTGAACTCTAGCGTATCTCGCGGGCATGCGGCATTGAGAAATAGATCGCGACCATCGTTAGAGTCCCCAGAATACTCATCGAAGTAGCCGCCCAGCGAGCCCCGATTAAGGTTGACAGCGCGCCTATGAGCATTGCCCCGACAACCAGCACGACCTGAGTCATGTGAAATATCGCCATCGTCCGGCCGCGGAATTCGGCAGGCGAATAGGCTTGAATGACCGTCTGCACAAGCGCATGAGAGGTAACATGGCATAGTCCAATCAGAGCCATTACCGCGAGCGACAGCGCAAACGAGGATGACGCCGCGAAGATAACGACGAGCACGCCGTAAATTCCCACCCCGCCAATCATAACAATGCCTCTCGGCATCCGATCGCCCAACGAGGCTACGAGCACGGAGCTGAGCAAGGCACCCAAGCCCATCGAAGTAAGGAGCAGTCCTTGGCCCTTCGCTCCGACGGCGAGTATGTCACGCGCAAAAACAGGGAGCAGCGTGCTGAATGGGATCAGTAACAGCGAAGCAAATGTGACAACCAATAAACCGGTGCGAACCTCATGATTTCGCCAGCTGAACTTCCATCCCTCGATGACGCTCTGGCCGAAAGATTCGCCGCCATGTGTGTGACCGCCGATGCCAGCAGATAAGCGCTGCTCGGCTCGAAGCTTCAAAGTCCAAAAAGTGGCGAGAAAGAAAAATATCGCCTGTACACTATACGATCCGGCGGTGCCAAAAACCGCAATCAGAACGCCCGCCACAGCGGGCCCGCCGGTTCGCGCGACATTGAAAACTATCGCATTGAGGCCGATAGCATTAATCAGAGATCCTGGCGGCACCGCATCCGAGATCATTGAAGCCCGGGAGGGCTGCTGGAATGTTTGGACAGTCGCCAGACCGATTGAGGTTGCATAGACATGCCATGCCTGAATATCCCCCGTAACGATCAACATGGCGACTGCGGCATACAACAGTCCATCCACGATCTGCGCAAACAGTACCTGCTTCTTGCGAGAGTAAAGATCGGCCGTGCTGCCGGCTATCGGCGATAACAAAAGGATCGGCAGGGCTTGAACGCCGCGCACGAGACCGAGCTGAAACGATGAATTGGTCAATTCATAGATCAGCCAACCACGGGCAACCGAATCCATCCATGTCGCCATGGAGGCAAACACCTGGCCATACCAAATCAGACGGAACTCGCGGTAGCGCAACGATTCGAGCGCGCGCAATGCCAGCAACGCTTTGATCGGGTGCCGCAAAGGCCGCGCGGTCGAGGCGTCGACAGTTTCCCCAATCGGCGCTTGTGCTCTTTTTTCGCCCGACGGATTCAGTAGGAGATCTCCAAGCTGGGCGAAGTACGATGAGTTGTTGTCAGAACCTTCGCGCCACACCGAAGCTAGCACGCTCAAAGACGAGACGTCTAGTCGGCCGGGCTCAGTCAAACAGTCCAAGTGGCATTGGCCGCAAACCTCAAAGCTGATTTCTTAACTTCTGGAATCGATCGCCGACAATTTGCCGGAACTAAGAAATCAGGCGTTCACGAGCGCTGAATCACCGGCGGAATTTGCCGCGTCCAATTGGCGCGTCCTTTGCGAAACAGCGTCCTTATCACTACACCTGAAGGAGACTCTACTATGGATAAGCATATCGCGATGGGCGTTTTCGTCGGCGGTATCTTCGCGGCCACCATCGCTTCGATAGCGGCATTAGACGGCCTCGCTGCCGGTGGTTTTGTACTACTGGCGTCCGTAGTCTTCGGCTTGGCTGCCGGCCTGTGTATCGGCGGCTTGATCGTTGCGAACTTCGCCATACTCGCGGCGGAAGAGAAAGAAAAGGAACAAGTCGTCGCGCACAGCCGAAGCGCGGCACGCGCGGCGGCGTAACCGCGTCCACCGTGAACCAGCCGGCCGGCAAGGATTCATTTTATTGCGTGCCGTGCCGGCCATCTCATCTTAGCATGTGATCACGAAGCGCATGCACGCGCTCTCGATCATTGCTGTACACCTCCAGTGAACACTGATCTGACGAATCGCGGCGGGTAACTCATAGTTTGTAATTCTCCCAATCCAAGCAAGCTTCTCTCACTTTTGACTGACCGGGACAAAGCGCATCGCAGGATACGGCCGGTCAGTATTTGTGTACGAGCTTCAGCATGCAGAAGATCGAGGCTTTCAGCCGCGGCGAAAAAAGCTTAGAATCCCGGGTCAGGAGAATTCCATGATCCGTTTCTCTCCCGTCTATTTACGCCAATGGTTTTTGATTTTTCTGGCGTTCGGTGGCGTATCCCTCGGCTTGGCCGCGAACCCCACACCCGGGCTCACGGTGCGCGAATCCGGCGTAATTTTGTATTCAGGGCAGGATACCGATTCTCTTCGGCTCACAACATTACAAAAAGACGAGCCGCTGAGGTTGCTTGCCGAAGCGGTGGGAAACGAAACGTGGTACATGGTGCGAACGCGCCAAGGCTTGATTGGTTGGCTGCGCGCCTCCGACGCGATCCTAAGCGAAACAGTAAAAAGAGATTTTTCGCAAGAGCTCCTCTCGACATCGACGTGGAGTGTCCAAGCGGGCCAAGGCCCCACCTACGGCGGCACTTGGGCCGTGGAGCGACAATCATCAGCCAAGGCGGCGGCCGGCACATGGACGTTGCAGGATGCTGGCGGAACAACCATCTTTAGCGGTAGCTGGTCGGCAGAAAAATTTTCCACGGGTTGGAATGGTGTGTGGCGCGCTCACACCCGGGAATCAAAAGTGGAATACAGCGGCAGTTGGTCCGCCGATCTTCCGCACGATGCGGAAGCCTTCAATGAGTTGTTCGAAGCCGCTGCACGCAATGCCGTTCGCGGCGTCTGGACCGGCGGAAGTCAAGCCGGGACGTGGTCGATCCGAGCAGCAAGTTGATGATGTAGGCACGCATCTTGCGCTGCAACTCGAATCTCACGGTCCGCTAGTCCTCAATTGATTCAATCGGCGTCATCAACTTTAGCCGGCCGGCATCGATAGCTTTCCAGGATCATCCTACGCAGTTCGGCGCCTGAGATTGGGCTGATATTCAGCTTGGATCGCTGGGCCTCCGCAATCAGTTCCGGATCGCGCAAAGTTTTCTGAAACGCCGCCTCATGCCCTTCACACGATCTTGCGGCACTCACGGTGGCAATGCATTAAGGCCGAGCGTAATTGTTGAGTTTGATCAAGCCGAGCCTGAATAAACTGGCCTCCTCTTCATTGCGCGCGAATTGGTAGACAAGCGGCACGTTCTTCTGCGGCAAATCAGTCAGCGGTTCATCCACCCACTTAAACAGGATCAACCACTCACCGCTATCGAAGTCTTGCAAATTGGTACGCGCAGGGTTTCCCAATCGGTGATCACGCTATCGACTTCACCGGATTTCATTGCCAACCGAATCTCCGCCGTTCCCTTGAAGCCGCTAACCAATTTTACATTGGCGCCGATCGCTTCATTGAGCAGCATCGCGCCGTGTCCAATACCGATATCAGGAACGGCGCCGACCGAATCTGCTTGCCACCCTGTCATGATTGACTCCTAGGATTCAGGCTGGAGTTGCACTGTACGAATATAAAGCAATTTCAATCATTGCGAGATGCGCTCGACAAACGTGTGCGAGTCCATAACCAGACCAAAGTGCTTTTCGAATTTTTTAGGGTCGCATCCTGCTCTTCCGGCGAAAAAGATGCGCTGCAATCCGACAAAAAC
>JAJONK010000264.1 GCA_021323355.1 Deltaproteobacteria bacterium | reverse complement strand
CTTTTGGAAGCGTGTTTGGAGTTGATGGAGCACGATTACCTGATCGGTATTCAAGATATGGGCGCCGCTGGATTGACCAGTTCATCGACGGAAATGGCCGGTCGCGGCGGTGCCGGAATTGAGCTCGATCTATCGGCGGTGCCTTTGCGTGAAGAGGGGATGACGCCTTACGAGATTTTACTGTCCGAGTCTCAGGAACGCATGCTTCTAGTTGCCAAAGCGGGCACGGAAGCGGAGATCAAGCGAATTTTTGACAAATGGGATCTTGAGGCGGTGGTCGTCGGCCAGGTGACCAACGACAACCAATTTCGAGCTCTGTTCAATGGCGTCGAAGTCGCGTGCATCCCGATCAGCGCTTTAACCAAAGAGGCACCGGTTTATCACCGGCCCGCCGAGCGGCCCAAGAGTCAAGACGACCTCGAGCAACTGGATTTAGCGACAATCGCAGAGCCGAGAGATCTCGGAGCGACGTTGAAGCTGATGCTGGCTGCGCCCAATATTGCTTCTAAGGAATGGGTTTATCGGCAATACGATTGTTACGTACGAAGCAATACCGTTGTAGCGCCAGGCGCCGACGCGGCGGTGGTTCGCATCAAAGGGACGGATAAAGGGCTCGCGCTGACAGTCGACGGTAACAGCCGTTATTGTTTTCTCGATCCCTACGTTGGCGGCGCTCTAGCCGTGGCGGAGGCGGCGCGCAATCTGGCCTGTGTCGGCGCCCGGCCGGTCGGGCTCACTGATTGTCTGAACTTTGGCAGCCCCGAGAATCCAGCGGTCATGTGGCAGTTTGCGCGTGTTATTCAAGGCATGCGCGACGCCTGTGTTGCGCTCAAAGTGCCGGTTGTGAGCGGTAATGTAAGTTTCTATAATGAAACGGACGGGATTCCCATTTACCCAACGCCAACCATCGGGATGGTTGGTCTTCTGCCAAAGGTTAACCGAGTCATAACCCCCTGGTTCAAAGCTGCTGGTGACATCGTGGTGCTGCTAGGTCGCACGCGTGAAGAGCTCGGTGGTAGTGAATACCTCAAGCTTATTCATAATACCGTCAAGGGCACACCGCCTTGGATCGATCTCAAGCTGGAGCAGGCTATCCAGAACTGTTGTATCGAAGCTATCGAAAGCGGCATCCTCCGTTCGGCGCACGACATATCTGACGGTGGCTTGGCTGTAGCGTTGGCGGAGTGCTGTATCGGCGGTCCGGATAAAGCCTTGGGAGTTAGAGCCGAGATGCGTGAAATGATCCGCGGCGACGCTTTACTGTTTAGCGAATCTCAGTCGCGGATTCTGGTGTCGATGCAGGAGAAGGATTTAAGCCAGTTGCAAGAAATTTCCTCCCGGCATGCGGTGCCGCTCCAGGTGATCGGCGCAGTCGGCGGTTCGCGTTTTTCCATTCAACCGATTTTGCAATTGCCCGTGGATGAGCTGCAGGTGATTTGGTCGTCAGCGCTGGCTGATCGTCTGAAGTAAGCGGCTCAGCGACTGCGGCTGTCGAACTGTTACAAAGCCTGGAATTTCACGGTTTGAGGATTGATGGATAAATTTCACGACGAATGTGCGGTGATGGGCGTCTATGGCCATCCGGAAGCGGCCAACATGGTCTATCTCGGTCTTTATGCGCTGCAACATCGTGGTCAGGAGTCGTGCGGTATCGTGTCTTCAGATGGTAAGGCGCTCATTTCACACAGGCAAATGGGTCTGGTCGCCGATGTCTTCAAGGAAGATGTCATCAAACGCTTGGAAGGCCAAAGCGCCATAGGTCACAATCGCTACTCCACTCAAGGCCAAAGTCATCTTAAAAACGCGCAGCCCTTTGTCGTTGAGTATTCGCAGGGCCCCATCGCCATCGCGCACAACGGCAACTTGGTTAATGGCGCGATCTTGCGCGATGAGCTCGAACGCTCAGGCTCGATATTTCAGTCGACTTCCGACACCGAAGTGATCATTCATTTGATCGCCACCTCCAAAGAGATTTCGTTCATGGGACGGATCGTTGAAGCGCTCAGCCGCGTGCGGGGCGCCTATTCGTTGCTCTTTATTACACCGGATCGGATGATTGCCGCCCGGGATCCGTATGGCTTCCGACCGCTGGTTCTAGGAAAATTTCGCGAGGGACCGAATAGTGGAGCCTACGTCGTCGCTTCGGAAACGTGCGCGCTGGATTTAATCGAGGCGGACTATGTGCGCGAGGTCGAACCCGGGGAGATCATTACTTTCGGTCCGAACGGGATGGAATCGCTAAAGCCGTTTCCGCCGGTGCCCCACGCCAAATGCATTTTCGAGTACATTTACTTCGCACGGCCGGACAGCTCGCTGTACGGTCACAACGTTTACAATGTGCGGAAATCCATGGGTCGCCAGCTGGCGAAGGAGAGCGCTGTCAACGCGGATCTGGTAACACCGGTGCCCGACTCCGGGGTCCCTGCCGCCATCGGCTACGCCGAAGAATCGAAGATTCCGCTCGAGTTCGGCTTGATTCGCAACCATTATGTCGGCCGCACGTTCATCGAGCCGCAGCAAACCATTCGTCATTTCGGGGTTAAGATAAAACTCAACGCTCAGCGGGAAGTTCTCAACGGCAAGCGAGTCATTGTAGTTGATGATTCCATCGTGCGCGGCACGACAAGCCGGAAGATCATTCGCATGCTGCGCGATGCCGGCGCAAAAGAAGTTCACATGCGCATCAGTTCACCGGCTACCACCGGTCCGTGTTACTACGGCATCGACACACCGACCCGTACCGAACTGATTGCATCATCCAATTCGCTGGAAGAGATCCGCCGCTTTATTGAAGCCGACACTCTCGCCTATCTCAGCAATGACGGCATGTATGATTACTTCGACGGAAACCGGCAGGGTTTCTGCGACGCCTGTTTTAGCGGCAACTACCCCGTTCATTTCGAAGATGAGGGGCACACACGCCAACTTCACCTGTTCGATGCGCTGCAGCATCGGTCATAACGATAAGCCTGGTTCCGCGCATCCCGGTCGCCCTAGCGAATTCGCCGAGTCGCCGTAATAAGTGATCGCGCTGAGAGAGTTTCGCGACGCCTGTTAGATGATCGTGATGCTTTGCTATTTCCAGAAGACAAGAAGGCGTGGTGTAGATGTGACGGCGGGGAGCGGATGATGAGGTTGCCTGAAAACAGACAACAGTAAGCCTCGGCCACTACGCGGTCGCCGAAACCACGAAGCCGCAGCATTCGATCAGTGATCAAGACCGATGATAATCACCGATCTTAATCACTGCGAACTATGTTCTTGCGAAATAAGGAGGGACTGTTTACTTGAGGTGTTTGCTGACCAGCTTGGTCATCTCAAACATCGTGACTTGCTTCTTACCACCGAAAACAACCTTAAGATTGTCGTCGGCGTTGATATTGGTTTTTTTCTTTTTGTCTTGGAGCCCATTCTTCTTAATATAGGCCCAAAGCTTTTTGGTTACCTCGGTGCGAGGAATAGCTTTTGTCCCGACGACCGCGCTCAATGCTGCATCCGGTTGTACGGGTTTCATAAAGGCTGCATTCGGTTTGCGGGTCTTTTTCTTTGCTGTCGCCATTTTTCCTCCTTCAAGGGGCGCACGTATTAGGGTGCTTATACCAGAGGCCCGCGATTTTTGCTACTTATTTTTTACAATTTCCCTCGTAGAACTTGCGTCTCGCCCCGATCTAAGCACGGCTCGCTATCGCTGTAACGGATCGACACCTTGTAGTCGGACTTGGCGCGCTCGGCTGACACATAGCCTTGGCGCACGTCTTCCAGTACTTGTTCGGCTGCGCGATCCAAGGGATTTCCGAGGCCGCCGCCGCCAGGACGCTCGACCCGCAAGAGATCCCCATTGTTGAGCCTCTGATCGCCAAAGCGTGATGGCAAGCGCGTTTCTTTATCGGTATCGGGATTGACGATGCAGGAGCCCTGGGCGCCGGACAATCCGTTGTCGCTGCCGAAGGGCGCTATGGCATGTTTGTCGGTGCGCATTGAAAAGCGAACCTCGTCGGTTAGGATCCGATAGTCGCGCGCAAAGCCCAAACCGCCGCGCCATCGGCCGGCGCCGCCTGAGTCCGGTATCATTTCAAATCGCTCGACGCGGGTGGGAAACTCGGATTCGATGATTTCGACAGGCGCGGTCTTGCAGTTGCTCAGGTGAAATGCCGTTGCGGAGACGCCGTCTTTGCTCCAGCGCGCTCCGGTGCCGCCGCTGAAGATCTCGTAGTGTACGTAGGACCGCTGGGTCTGAGCATCGCGCCCGCCTAGCACCAGCGCGGCGCTTCCCGATCCGCCCGAAATCCGCTTCTCGGGAACGAATGCCGCCAGCGCCCTAAGGACCGCTTCGGCCACCGTCAATGCAGTCGGCATGTAGGTGTTCACCGAAGCGGGGAAATAGGGATCGACGACACTGCCGGCGCGAAATGTTGTCTCCACCACTCGCGTGAGACCCTGATTGATCGGCAAAAAACGGTCAACCAGCGCGACCAGACAGTAGACACAGGCGGCGCGTACAAGCGGCGGCCGTATATTGGCGGGGCCCTGAGTTTGATCGCTGCTACCGCTGAAATCGAAGTGAATCCTATCGCCGTTCTTTTTCACTTTCACATGAATGCGGATCGGACGGGTTAAATCGATGCCGTCGTGATCGACAAAGCTTTCGCCTTGGGATTCGCCGTCGGGCCATGTTTCGATCGCCTGGCGAACACGCTTTTCGGTGTTCGATGAAAGCACGGCAGTGCAGTCCAGTATGGTTTGTTTGCCGTAACGCTCCATGAGCTCGGCAATTCTGCGCTCACCCAGGCGGGCCGCTCC
>JAJONK010000263.1 GCA_021323355.1 Deltaproteobacteria bacterium | reverse complement strand
TTCGTAAAGCCGAGATTTTAATATCTTCATGGCCATCGCCCGATTCTTGTGCTGCGAGCGCTCGTTCTGACACGCGACCACAATGCCGGTGGGGAGATGGGTGAGACGCACGGCGGAATCGGTTTTATTGACGTGCTGCCCGCCGGCGCCGCTGGAGCGGTAAGTGTCGACACGCAAATCGGCTTCGTCAACTTCCACTTTGATGGTGTCATCCACTTCCGGATAGACGAACACCGAAGCAAATGAAGTATGACGCCGCGAATTGGCGTCAAAGGGGGAGATTCGCACCAGCCGGTGAATGCCGGCTTCCGCTTTCAGGTAGCCGTAGGCGTAGTCGCCTTCGACGCTGAAGGTGACGCTCTTTAAACCTGCTTCTTCGCCCGGTTGGTATTCGAGAATTTCCTTGCGGTAGCCATGGCGGTCGGCCCAGCGGAAATACATGCGCAGCAAGATTTCCGCCCAATCCTGAGCCTCGGTTCCGCCGGCGCCGGGATGAAGCGTGACGATCGCGTTGCGCCGATCATCGGCACCGCCGAGGATCTGCGCGAGCTCGGTCTCAGCCATTCCCTGAGTTACTTCTGCGACCTTGGCTGCCGCTTCTTGCAAAGCCTCGTCGCCCTCTCCTTCGCCGGCAAGGTCAAGAAAAAAACGAGCCTCTTCGAGGCCCGTTCGGTGCTTCTCCCAATTTTCTATGACAGTTTTAAGAGAGGACTGCTCTTTGAATATCGTCTGAGCTTTGTCGGCGTCGTTCCAGAAATCAGGCTGGGAAGTGATTTGAGTTAGTTCCTCGAGGCGCTTCTGTTTGCTTTCGACGTCAAAGACGCCTCCGAAGCTTATCGAGTCGTTGTTCCAGTTGCACCAGCTGCTCTTTGGTTTCTTCTAACATCGGCCCTCGCCCTTTGTCGGTCTAAATACTGATTCCGGAGTTCTGCATTCTGCGCTGTCAGATTGCTGAAAACTCTGATTGCAGGCGGCGCAAAAGGACTCAGAGGCGGAATACTCGTGATCCTGTCCGTGAAAAACGTGAGCGAGAATTTCGAACGAACACGAAACACGAACACGAGCCTGCTCGACTTTGAATTATAGCTTGATTAGGCCGCGCTCACAAAGGTGACTTAGGAGTTTTTGCTCGACGGTCGCCATGATCTTTGCCTGTCGCTGAGAACGTTCGTGATCATAGCCCAAAAGATGAAGAATCCCGTGAATTAACAAGGTGACCATTTCTATTTCTAGCGAAGTTTTACGGTCTCTGGCCTGACGCTTGGCCTGCTCGACGGAAATGATGACATCACCGAGCAAGCCCGCTTGTGCAGGCAGCGCAGGATCAGCCGGAAATGAAAGTACGTCTGTTGTCTTGTTTTTCTTGCGGTACTTGGCGTTGAGCGGGCGCATTTCCCGATCGCCCACAAGAGCGACACTCAGTTCCGCCTTGCTTTTTTCAACCGCCGTCAAGATGGCGGCGGCAATTTTTTTGAGATCTGTGGTGGGATATGCCCTGCCAGCGCCGCTGCGGGCGAACTCTATGGTCATATTCGCTTCGCGCGTTTAGAGCTTCGTGAGGCTCAAGGGCGAGTCTCTATGTGACAGGTGTGGACCGCCTCAGCCGCCCTTTTCTTTCGGCAACAGTTTTTCACCCCATCCCCAGGTGGAGATATCGAACAGGTTGCCATCGGGATCCGAACCGCGAGTTTCCGCGTAGCTGGTTCCCTTTGGCCTGGCTTTGGGAGCACCTTCCGGATGAAGCTCCTGGATCCGTTGCGCAACGACTTCGGCATCATCGACATGAAAGCCAAAATGATACATGCCGGCGGCGTGACCCGGCTCTTTCGGATCGGTGGCATTCAAGATCGCCAGGTTCACTTCACCGTCTGAGAGATGCACCGAGCCGTTTTTAGTGCGGTACATTTCTTTTAGCTCAAAAACTTTTTTATAGAAGTCCGCGAGTTTTTCCGGTTGATGCGTCAAAATCGCCAGATGCCGGAGTTTTGCCATGATCACACTCCTTGGGAAAGATCTTCTTGTCTAACACTGAGCGCTCTTAGCGGTCAACTGCAGCAGCGCCATGCTTCTAACCGAGGCCCGTTAACTGCTCATTATTTCGCAGCGTTCCCGGATGCGCTTTACGGATCGCTCAGAACGCACCGTCCAAACCTGGTTCACTCTGGGCGACACGAAGCGGATCGGCAATCTTAGCTAAATGATTAATTGACTTGGATAATTCGATTTGCTACTAGACTAAAAGTCATTTCTAATTGGAGGAGAGGAAGAATAGATGACCTATGTGATCGCTGAACCTTGTATCGACACCAAAGATACTGCGTGTGTCGACGTTTGTCCGGTGGACTGCATCCATCCCACCAAAAACGAAGCTGAGGAATTCGAAAAGGAAAACAAGCTTTACATCGATCCTGAGGAGTGTATTGATTGTGGCGCATGCGAGCCGGTTTGTCCTGTGGAGGCGATTTTCGAGGAGGCGGCGGTGCCGGATAAATGGAAGCACTTCATCAAGATAGATGCCGACTGGTTCAAGGCGAAAAAAGGCTAGCGCCGATCTTCATTTTGCTTGGAAACACCCCAAGGGCTGAGGATTCTCAGCCCTTTTTTTAATGCCGCGAAAATTCTAACTGCCTCTCGAGCCGTTCTCATGATTCTTATTAGCTCGGTCGCTTTGTGCTAATGATCTACATCAAAGCGAGCGGGCTGCGTTCGCAAGCGGCTGCTTACCGCTCAAAGCGCATACCGATGATCACATCGCGACGTCGTTACCAATCAAAATAACTCATGCGGGCGCGCCTTGACTCGGTTCCTATCTCTGTTGTACGCAGGCAGAAGCTTAGAACAAGAGGGAGTAACGGCGCATGGTTCTGGTTCTCAAAAACGAACAAATGGAAGATCTCCTGCCGATGGCGGAAGAGATCGATGCCATCGAGGAGGCTTTCCGTGAGCTTGGCGCGGGCCAAGCAATGAATGCGCCGCGCGCGCGACTGCGAACGCCATGGAAAGAGGAGGGCGGGCAGTATTATTTTAACAACATCATGGGCCTGGTGCCGGGAGTTAAATCCATGGCGCTGCGCATCGATTCCAGCTTCTCCAAAGAAGTCCAGATCGATGGCGCCAAACGGCGCATTTACCCCGGTGATTTTATCGGGCTGGTGATGTTGTTCGACATGGACACTTGCGAATTGCTGGCGATCATGGACGACCATCATATTTCCGCGATGCGTGTGGCTGCGACCAGCGCCGTCGCCAGCAAGTACCTGGCCCGCAAGGATTCAAAGATCATGGGGCTGTTGGGTTCCGGTGAGCAAGCGAAAACCCAGGTCACCGCGCATCTGGCGATTCGTCCTCTTAATAAAGTTAAAGTCTACAGCCCGACCAAAGAAAATCGTGAGAAGTTCGCCCGGGAGATGAGCGCGAACACCGGCATCGAGGTCGTGCCGGTAGCTAGCGCCGAAGAAGCCGTGCGCGGCAGCGATATTGTGAGCGCTGCGACGAACACCGTCGATCCCGTGGTTCAGGGCCGCTGGCTGGAAGATGGCATGCATATCACCAGCCTGGTCGGCGGCGACGGCTTTCTGCCGCGCAAAGAACTGGATGATGAGGTGATTACCAGAGCCGCCCTGATCGTTGTCGGTTACAAGCCGCAAATATTTATCGACAAGCAGGCAGAGTTTCACGAACGCCTGGAACGCGGCATGGTCAAAGCCGATGATCTGCACGAGCTAGGTGATCTGTTAAACGGCAAGTGCCGCGGGCGTATCGACGACAAGGAGATCACACTTTTCAAGAACAACACCGGAATGGGGATTCAATTCGCCGCAACGGCAAGAAAAATGTATGAAAAAGCCCGTGAAAAAGGCATCGGTTCCGAATTGCCGTTGGATTTATTCATGACCCGGCGTGGAGACAAAACCTATTCCCCTTGATGTTTAAACGAACGCTAAAATAATGTCGAAGGCTGGATGCAAGGAATCCCCATGTTCACTCGATCACTCTGGATCTTAGTACTGTCGGTGTGCCCGGTTTCTTTTGCGCTTGCGGCGGAACCGTCCGTCATTGAAGGCGCCAAGAAGGAAGCGGCTCTGGTGTTTTATACGACTATGGACATCCAGAACAGCCAACCCGTGCTCCGTTGGAGCCGGTGAATGTGGAACTAAACGTGTCCATGCTTTCGGCGAAAGCTGCGCATCCCAATGCCGGCAAGTTATTCATCGACTACCTGATCTCCAAAGAGGGACAGGAATTGCTGAAAGACTTCAGACGGATCGGGCCGCGCAAAGATGTGAAACCTAACCCGCCCGAGCTTTTCGAGGGATTTAGACGGCGTGTTATAGTTCCCGAGAGCTATAAGAACCTGCGTGAGATCATCCGATTGCACAATGATGCGCTGGGGATCCGGTAGCAGGCTATTGAAAAGACTCATAGGCTTCGTTGCGCTAGTTCGCTTTCGCTTCGACGTACTGCGGACGTACGCCTTATCGAACTTCGCACGCCTGGCCTCTGAGATCTTTTGAGGTTTCTGCTAATGTAATTACAAGGAGGCAATCATGCGCGAATGGGAACAGATTATTCCGGAAGAAGAAAGAAAAATTTACGACAAGGCGGGCTATAAAGGCAAGGACAGTTTCGGCCGGAATCCGGCGCTGTTGGTGATCGACGTCATTACCGGTTTTACCGGCACCAAGCCGATGCACGTCCTGGATGCCATCGACGAGTTTCCCACTAGCTGTGGCCAAGTCGCCTGGGATGCCCTGCCGAAGATTCAACAGCTGCTCCATGCCTGTCGCGATGCCGACGTGCCGGTGATTTATTCGACCAGCGATCCTGATTTCAAAGCAGCGTTCGGCAATGCCACCAAACGCGGTGTCGATGCCACTGATTTCGAAAAGCTGGCCGTGGCATTTCCCGAAATGATCAAACCGAAAAAAGGCGAGTTCGTGGTCCACAAAGCCCGCGCCAGCGCGTTCTTCGGCACCCATCTGATCACCTACTTGGTGCGCAAGAACATCGATTGCCTGCTGGTCACTGGGACCAGCACCTGCGGCTGCGTGCGCGGCACCGTGCTCGACGGTTACTCCTACGGTTATCCGGTCTTTATAGTCGAGGAATGCGTCTTCGATCGCGCCCGCACCTCGCACCTGGTGAACCTGTTCGAGATGAATGCCAAGTACGCAACCGTGATCCAACTCACGGAGGCACTGGATTATGTGAGCAAGCTCAAACGAGTAGAAGGCAGAAAAGCTCTCGCGAGTTAGCAAGAATCTTCGCTGAAGCTCAAGGAGGCAGCAGGGTATGGCAACCGAAGCCCCGTTCGCGGACGAAGAATATTTGACCCGCTATCGACGCGCGCAAACGCTGATGGAGCGCGACGGTCTTGACGCATTGGTCGTCTCGGAAAAAAACAACTACTGGTATTTCACCGGTCTCATCAGTTATCAGCTGGATCATATCCAGCGACCGCAGATCTGCGTTCTACCGAAAACCGGTAAGCCGCTGCTGCTCGTCTATGGCAATGACAAAGCTAAAGCCAAAGCGCTGCCGTGGATCGGTGAAGTGCGCGCCTATACGGACGTACCCTTTCCTGAAGAAATGATCGGCAATTGTCTCAAAGAGATAGGTCTCGGTGAATCTAAGTTGGGGTTTGAGCTCGGTGACGATCAGCGTCTGGGTTTTCCGGTAAACTATCTTTCACGATTAACCGAAGCCTTACCAAAAGCAGAAATTAAAGACGGCACTGCTGCGCTAACCGAAATGCGGCTGATCAAGAGCCCTCAGGAAATCGATTTCATGCGCACGGCCTGTGCTATTTCCGTCAAAGCGTACGATCGCTGTTTGCCTCAATTGAGACCAGGTATGACCCGGCGCGAAGTCGCGGATCGGCTCTTTATATCGATGATCGAGGAAGGCGCCCACCCGCGCCATCCTGGTTTTCTCATGCTTAATTCCTCGACCCGTTACGACGACCGCCGCTACAATCAGGGCGACCGCATGATCGCCGATTTCGGCGCCTGTTATGAAGGCTACTACGGCGACGTCACGCGAATGACGATCTTTGGCGAACCGGCCGCCGAACACAAAAAAGATCATGAGACCGCCTGCGACGTGATCGAGCTCTGTTTCGAGTCGATGCAGCCCGGCACGCCCATCGCCGAGGTCTCTCGCGTGGCTAACCGTGAATTGGTCAAACGCGGTTATCACGCAGTGGAGAGCCCAAAACGCATCGGCCATGGCATCGGCATGTCGAGAGCCGAACCGCCATCGCTCAACGAAGTCGAGACCGAGCTCTATCGTCCCGGAATGGTCCTCGCCTTGGAACCGAAAGTTCGCTCCGAAAAAAGCGCGGTTCATCTCGAAGAAGATGTGCTCATTACCGAGAAAGGTCCTGTATTTTTGACCACCGGTTGTCG
>JAJONK010000262.1 GCA_021323355.1 Deltaproteobacteria bacterium | reverse complement strand
AGTATGCTCTGCACCAATATTCTTTGCGATTGGCTGACCACTGTTGCAAGCACGAGAGCCAGATAGGTGGATCTTAGATCCGGGCGTATTTCTCTCAACAATCCTCCGACGCCGTGGAGTAGGTGTCGTAACCGGCTAAATCCCCAGTTTCCATTCTGCTTGATGTTCGGTGGTGGCGCCAACGTCGGACTTCTCGATTCTCGGCTCACGAATCCCAGTCCAACCGCGAGCGCGGTGGCGACAGCATAGCCAATAAACGCCGCTTTATAGCTGAACATGTCCGTAAGCCAGCCACCGAGGAGTGGACACACGGCCGCGCCCATGTTGTAGGTGCCATGCAGGCTGCTCAGCACTCGACCGCGCTGTTTGCGATCGGCGAGATCGATTCCGGCGATCTCGCGCGCGCTTGACCAAAGGCTGTCCGCCGCCCCCATTACCAGCACCAGCACGAGGATCGCGCTCAGCCAAGGTGCAACCACAGTTGCAAACGATGCCACGCTAGCCACTAGAGGTCCGGCAATGAGCCCCACGCGTGTTCCCATGCGATCCAGCATTATCCCGGCTACCACCGTGCCGACGAATTTGCCGATCGCAAATGCCGTCACAATCTGCGCCGCGCCACCGGCCGATACATCAAACTCCCGAGCGATTACTGGAATAGTTGGGATGACCATTGCCCATGCGCCGGATAAAAATGTACTGCTGTAGAGTGCGGCGAGGGGCCGGGCGGTGGCACTGAATTTCATAGATGGATGAGGCCGAAGAATGGAAAGCCTAGCTTTGGCAGCTTTAGCCGAGCTAGCCACCAAAAAAAAGCCCTCGATTTCTCAAGGGCTTAAAGATGGAGCGGGTGAGGAGGGTCGAACTCCCGACCTTATGCTTGGCAAGCATACGCTCTAGCCAACTGAGCTACACCCGCATGATCTAAAAATTATACGAAGCCAGAGATATTGTCAATTTAGATCAGCCATGCGCGGAGACGCGAGACTGTCGAAGGCGGAAAAACTGCACGTGATAATTGACGCCCGACCATAACGCGAGCACAGCCGCCAGCGTTAGAAAATAAATTCCCGCCGTATAAAAATCCACACCCCAATAAACGTAGTGCACCAAAAGACCCACCACCGCGAAAGACTGTAAAATAAATTTGTACTTACCGAGCGCCTCGGCATGCATGACGATTCCTTCAGTCAAAGCAATACCGCGAATAATCGTGACAGCGGTTTCCCTGGCAATAATTATGACCACGAGCCAGGCGGGCACACTCGGCTCGCCCGGACGGTCCATGGCTGCGAGCATGATCAGAGCCGAAGCCACCATCAGCTTATCTGCGAGCGGATCGAGGATTTTGCCGACATCGGAGACGCTCTTATAGCGGCGTGCCAGATAGCCGTCGAAGTAATCGGTTACCGAAGCCAGTAAGTACAGGACTGCAGCGATCAGGCTCGAAGTGCGGTCTGTCAGCGTCAGCAAATAAACGAGTAGCGGGATGATTAGAATTCGGATGAGACTTAGAAAGTTGGGAAACGTCCAAACCACGTGAAGCTCAATGAGGACGGTTTGTGCAAGGCAGCGTTATTGCTGCACCTGCCGGACGTTCTGCAACCCGGTTTCGCGGTAGCCGTCGTAAAAATGCAGGACGCGTCGCACGTATTGGCGAGTTTCGGCATACGGAGGAATACCTCCATGTCTTTCAACAGCGTTAATTCCGGCGTTATAGGCCGCGAGACTCAGTTCCAGATTTCCGCGGTAACGACTGAGCAACAACCGAAGGTGTCGTACACCGCCCTCGATGTTCTCAAGCGGATTGTATGCATCGAAAACATTGTGTTGCCTAGCTGTATCGGGCATCAGCTGCATCAATCCCATTGCTCCTTTAGAAGAGCGCGCGTTTGAATTGAAATCCGACTCCGTTTTGATCACAGCGCGAATCAAATCTGGGTCGATGCTATGGCGAGTCGATGCGGAGATGATGAAATCCTCGAAGTTGGACGTATAAGTCTGCCCCCTCAATGGTGAGATTGACTCACGAATCACCCGGCGGAAACCGCTGTGATTAGGGACGTTGGTGAAGGTTAAGACTCCTTGTTTATCTTTATGCACATAGACATCCGCCAGAGCCGTGGCCACGGCGGACAACTGATAAAGTAGGAAAAAAAACCCAATTAAAGCCGTTTTTGTCATAGCTGCAGTGGAAAAAGTGTGGCTAGAATACTGATGGGCTGCGCATCTGTCAAATCTCTAGGTCAACGTGACTCCACTTGGAATCGACGACAGCCGCGATATCACGCAAGTAATTCTCGGCCCGAAGCAGATAGTAACAGATTTACGAGCGGCAAGTCTCCGTCGAGGAAATCGAACGTAGCGAGCTTGTCGATCCCGGCCCAGGCTAGATTCTGGAACGCGCGATTTCTTAACACACCGGTGAAACTATGAACCCGATAGAATCTAAGATTGACCACGAACGCATCCGAATACTTGTGCGTGTGTCTGAAGATTTCACTCAGCTTATCGGCTCTAATACCGAGTTCTTCCACCAACTCGCGGCATAAGGCATCCTCGTGCCCCTCGTCACTTTCCACTTTGCCACCGGGAAATTCCCACTTGAGGGGGAAAGTTCCCTCCTCCTTACGCTGGCAAACGAGCAACAGCCCTTCTTGAACGATCAAACCGGCGACAACTTCGACGCTGTTCATCTTGGTCAGGCACACGGTCGCTGAGAAACTATCACGGCCTCAGTGATCATCTTGTGCTCCAGAAATACCTATTAAGAACTAAGTACCGATTGAAGGGCGCAGAAGGCGACATCTATTCATGGATTTGGTTTTGGCCGCGCGCGGCGCTATTTACTACCGGTGGTCGGGCTTCTAAAGGTTGTCATTTGACCCAGGCTGCCGAAACCGGCGCCGCTCGGAATATCGCGCTGCTATGGAACCTGAACGCCATAGAAATCACGGATAATGTGGTGCCGGCTTTCCTTCGTCGATCCATCTCTTGGTGAACTCGATGCCTTCCATCCTGGCATTATGCGCCGTCTCGAAGGCGCGCCCAATGCAGCTCAAAGCTCGTATTCGCCTGATGCCTTCACTTTCCCAGCACACTACGACGCTAAATTTCCAGCGTCTGCCACTGCTGGTGGGTAGTTCGATGAGATGAACGTGATGTCCATCATGTTCGAATTCCACAATTGCCTCGCCATCGATTTTGAAGCACCTTCGTAATCTTCTCTAGCTCGAGAAATTCCATTTGGGTCGGAAACTACCAATCACAACAGGCGAATCTGATTCGAAAATGTTCAACGACGTGTACGCAAGCGAAGCCTCGCCTCTATGATCCTCTAAACAATCTCATCCATGCAGAGAATCAGCCCGATCTCATGAAGCAGGACGAAGCCTATTAGTCGCCAAGCTCTCGCAGGTAGCGCCTGAGTATAATCAATTACGTAATTTTGCGCCGCAACTCTCCCTAACAAGGGGACTAACCAGCTGAAAGATACTCATCAGAAAAGCACCGGGGCGAAATCCGCGTTTATCTAAGCAACTCTCCTTCAACTTCAGAACGAGTCGAGGCTGCGCAATTAACAGACGAGCGCGAAGCCTTGACGAATAGGCTCGATATGGTGCTTGTGCTCCGCCGGCCGCGCTGCTACAAGCAATCACTACTTTCACCTGGACGCGGTTTGATGTCCTAACAACCTGATCGCCATTTCAGCTCTTGATCTTTCCGTTCAATGCCCAGAAGATCTTTTCCGGTGACAAGGGCAGATCAAAGATCCGCGCGCCGCAGGCATCCGCCACTGCATTGGCAATGGCCGCTGCGGTCGGCACGTTAGGATTTTCGGCAATGGCTTTGCCGCCGAACGGTGTCGGACCGGTCGAACTTTCCACCAGAACGGTTTTCAGCGGCGGCACATCGGCAATACATGGCAGCTTGGATTCGCCCATTGTCAATGAGGCGATCTTGCCATCGATCATCGGGTTCTCCTCCATCAACGCAAAGCCGAGGCCGGTAATGATTCCGCCTTCGATCTGCCCGGTGAGCGTGAGATGATTGAGCACCGTGCCAGTATCGTGGGCGGTGGTCAAATTTAGAACCCTCACTCCGCCGGTATTCGGATCAACTTCCACCTCAGCCACTTGCGCGGCGAAGCCGGTCACCTTCGGCATATCCTTGGGGACAAAATTGGTCAGATGAAAGACGGGGCCGCCGTTTTCTTTGACAGCCAGCTCAATCATCTTTTGCGTTGTCGTCGACTTCTTGTTGGGTGCCGAGAGCTTGCCACCCTCCTGCCGTATCTCCTCCGGCTGACAACCTAGTTCCCGCGCCGCCAGGGCGACTAATTTCTCGCGCACCTCATGCGCGGACTTATTGACCGCGTGACCGGAAGTATTCGTTTGCTTGCTGCCGCCAGTGCCGGGATCAAAAGGCAGGCTATCCGTGTCTTTGAAAACCACGCCAACTTTCTCCGGCGGCAACCCGAGCGTTTCACAAACCATTTGCTGGCTGACGGTGTAATAGCCGGGACCGACATCCGGCACGCCGGTGAGGATATTGACCTTGCCATCGGCCTCCAGCGTCAATGAGAATATCGGTCCACTTTTCACCCATGGGATTGGCATCGCCGTCCTGTAGAATATTCCTTCGGCGCAACTCGAGAGCATCGATGCCCATCTCCTTGGCGATGATGTCTACCTGCGACTCGAACGCGAACACAACCTGCGGACTGCCCGGCGTGCGCGTCTGGGTGCAAGGAACCTGATTGGTATACGAGCAATAAGTCTCGCAGCTAATCGCCGGCACTCGATACATGCTCGCCAGGCGCCGGCCGCCGAGCACGGTCACCTGAGGATTGGCTTTCTGCGAGCCGTAAGCGCCGCCACTAAAATGGATAGTCGCTTTGATCGCCGTAAAATGTCCGTCCTGATCTACTCCCGTTCGCAGCGCAAGCACCGCCGGATGGCGGTGGCCGCCGGCAAGAAGCTCGTCCGTGTAGTCGAAAACCAACTTTACCGGCTGTTTGGTCGCTTTCGACAGGTAATAAGCCACCGGGACGTCGATCAACGATGCTTTAGCGCCGAAGTCGCCGCCGACGTGAACGATATGGACTTTAATGTTTTCCTTCTGCAGGCCAAAGTCTTCGGCCATCTGTTCGCGCAACCCCCAGGGTCCCTTGTTCGACGCCCACACTTCGGCCCGACCGTCGTCGTGAACCTGCACCGTGCAGGCACAGGGCTCGATATAACCGTGATGAGATAACGGTGTGCGGAAAGTATGCTCGAATACTCGCGCGGCCTTCTGGAAACCGGCTTCGACGTCGCCGTTTTTCCACAACACATAGGACTGCAGGTTGTGGGGGGAAACACCTTCCGGCAATTTCGGCGCGTTTTTATATTTACCACGGTCGTCGTGAATCAGTGGGGCACTAGTTTTCAACGCTTCGACCGGATCTTCGACGTAAGGGAGATCTTCATACTGAACATCGATCAGTCCAATCGCCTCTTCGGCGATCTCCTCACTATCGGCCGCCACTGCCGCCACCGCGTCCCCGCCCATCCTAACTTTATCGTAAGCCAAGACCGGTTGGTCCTTCACGCGCGTGCCGACGTAGATGTCTTTGACATCCGCG
>JAJONK010000261.1 GCA_021323355.1 Deltaproteobacteria bacterium | reverse complement strand
GTAGTGCCGATCGACGGCCCTCGGCCTCGCTTGTCTGCACCCCCGTTCTTCATGGAGGCACTGAGAAAGCTCAAGACGAAAATCCCCCAACGTTTAAGTTAGCAATCTGTAAAGCAATGGGTCTGGTAGCGCTTCCTGGGCAACTTCACTAATTATAAAATAAACTACCCCTACAATGGAGGCGGCAACCAGTATAGATTTTGCCGCGCTGACCTCGCCGGATGCCAGCAGGTATAGAACCACAAAAAGTCCGATGCTCGGATAAATTCCGATGATATAGATGCTGATATACAACCCGACCAAGATTCCAAAGTACTTTATTGCACCCACCATATTCTCTCGCTCTGTAGTTTTGTCTTTATCAAAACCTGTATCCATTATCCGCGCGCTTTTAGTTTTCTTACCTCTCAGCTCTCTTAAAAGCTGGAAAGAACACAAAACAAATGCTCCCCCGCCACAGAGCGCCGGAACCACCGCCGTTTTAAAGTCCCATTGAGTAAATGCATATGCGGCAGCGGCAAAGGAGATTACCATCATGAAGATCGTAAAGTAGCTCTCATGATTAATCTTCATCGTTGTCCTCCTTCATCGGACTCGGGGCCAGCCGTTTTACGGCTTCATCTCTGGCGATTTGCCGCTCCTTTAGGAAAGTCCAAATCTGATTCAGAACAAAGATAGCAATCATTCCCAGCACCATGGGCCGCCAGATCCAGGAGATACCCATTAAAGTGATGGATATCACGAAATTCCACTCGGCGATGTTCGAAAGTACAAAGCCCACAATAAGAGGCGGCCGCGCCCAGCCATACTGCTTCATAGCAAAACCAAGGACGCCGAATATGATCATGACCAAGATGTCACCAATGTCCTTGGCTCCGATGTAAACCGCTAGAATAAGAAAAGTCGTGATGACGGCAATAAGATAATGTTGGGGCAGGTAGAGCAGTTTAGCAATTTGCGAAGTGGCGAGCAGGCAAATACCGCCGCCGACGATATTAGCCAGAGCCAAGGCCCAAATAATCGTATAGGTTATTCCAATGTCCGTGGTAAGCATATTTGGACCCGGGTGGATGCCGGCAATGAGAAACGCCCCAAGAACGAGCGACATACTGGCGCTACCGGGTACGCCAAATGCTAAGGTGGGTATAAAGTCGCCGCCTTTGCAGGAGTTGTTTGACGCTTCCGGTGCAATGACTCCGCGAACATCGCCTTTACCAAAACGGCTCTTGTCTTTTGCCGATTGCACAGCATGGGCATAGGCAAACCAGTCGGCAGTCACAGCACCAACGCCTGGTACTACTCCTATCCATACGCCGATCAGGCTGCCGCGGATCAGCAAGGCCCAATGGCGAAAGACATCTGCCATTCCCTGCAATTGTCCACGCAAGAGATTGCCGCGAATTTTGCCTCCCGGGATTGATCCCTTTGCCGTCGCCATTTTTATCACTTCTGGAATCGCAAATAGGCCGAGAGATACCGTGACAATCTTCAGGCCATCGATTAAGTACGGGATATCGAAGCTGTACCGGTAGATACCACTGTTGGGAGATCGTCCAATGGTGCCTAGAAGAATCCCAAAGAATCCGACAGCCAACCCTTTGAGCATGTTTCCACTGCTAAGCGCTCCCAGCATGCTTAGTCCCCACAACGCTACTACAAAGATCTCAGGCGGCCCGAAAGCCAAGACAAATGGACGCAGAATGGGAATCGACAACCAGAGGCAAATTGCGCCCAGCACCCCGCCGATAATCGAACTTGTGTAAGAAGCGCCAAGCGCCCGCGCGGCTTCTCCGTTAAGCGCCATCGCATGGCCGTCTAGAAGTGTTGCCGAAGCGCCCGCAGTGGGCGGAACGCCGATCAATATAGTAGGTATGGTATCACTCGTGATAGTGACCGCCAGGATTGCGGTCATCAACACGATCGAATATTGGAAATCGATGGTGTAGGTAAGCGGCAATAGGAGAGCTAAAATCGTAATTCCACCAAGACCCGGGATGACTCCCAGTATCAATCCTAAAAGTGTTCCGCCAACAAGAAACCCGACGCACGGCCAAGATAAAATTCCGACAAAAGCACCCCAGAAAGAATCTCTTGAGCTATAGTCCTACGGAATACTGGTCACCGCGCACCAATGAGAAAGCAATTCAAAATGCTGTTTCGTAGCGGGAATGAGATCGAGCAAACAACAGTGCTTAAAAGCTTTGAACGATCCCGAACTATTAAGCGGTATCAGCCGCTTGCAAAAAAATCCGTGAGCGTCGAAGCCGGTGCGACGAGGCTGCTCGCCTCGGGCGGCTCAAAGAGCCATCGAGATTTTATCAACCTGATTTCTTTACCCTCGCACAAGGCGTAAAGAACTCTGCTTTAGTGAAGAGGTTACGGCGATCGCGCAATTCATACCGGAGTCTAATAGTAGGTGTCCACAATCTTCTTGTTCTCATTAAATGACTTGATCAGGAAGTTGATCCGCTGCTTAAGCTCAGGCTCTGGTAAGAGATCCACCGGAGTATCTGCTTTTTCGCTCCATTCTACCGTTCGCTTATCCTTGAAAGCTTTGATCAAGCTTTCTCTCAGCGCGCTCTGAATATGCCCAGGTGTGCCGGGCGGCACCTGGATCAGGCGTGTCAGGGCATAGTCAGACCACTCTTTAGGCATTCCAAGCTCAACATGAGTGGGCGCGTCCGGAAACTCTGGATAACGTTTCGAGCTGTATATCCAGAGCAAAGTCATATCACCTGCCTTGATTTGTGTGGTGTTGATTCCGGTCAGAGCGCCAGATGTCAGATCGGCATTGCCCGCCAGAACGGCTAATTTCGCATCCGCTACGTCTTTGAATCGGGCCATTGTGTAGGGAATTTTTTTCTGCTCAAAATCCACGGCCAGCGGGATGACGACAAAGGTTGCTCCTGCCAACGCGACACGTACTTGAGTTTTTGCTTTCAGAATATCCTGATAGCTTTTATAGGGCGACTTTGGAGAACTAAAGATCCCGTAAGGAGGAGTGTCAAGTGCCATAATCATGGGTATATTCCGAACATCCCAGGAGTATTGCGTTTTCGTCGTTGCTAATCCAACGTATGTGGCCACACCTAGTAAACTTATTGTATGACCGTCGGGCTTGGATCCCTGGAGCACATCCATGGCGTTGAAGCCCTGAGCACCTGTGACCAACTGTACAGTCACTTTTTGTCCCAAATAGTCGGGAAGTACCAGTGCCAATTGTCGAGCGATCAAATCGTAGGCGCCCCGACCGCTTAGTATTATTCTGATCGGTCTGCTCGGTTTCCAAGCTTCTGTTTGCGCCGCCGGGATTTCGTTGAAGCTGCCGAATGCGAAGACTATAAAAAAACTGATCAATAGAGCGGAAGCGCTGCTGACACGGCAGCCATAGGTGGCGTTGCGGTGCTTAAGATTACCAACACGCATATCAATGATTCCCCTCTCTTATATTTGTAGGACTCTGGTGTTTCGATAGATATGTCTCCCAATCGACAAATCCAAGCTGCATACCGGCGTCAACATCCAACGCTACACCCGTGATCATTTCCGACCAGGCGGAAGCCAAAAATACAATCGCCTTTGCCTGGTCCTCGGGCCGTGCGAAACGCCCCAAAGGGACTCTCGGTAAACGGCCGTCTCTGCGATCTTTCTCCGGGTTTGGCTCATGGGTCGGCCCCGGGACAATCGCATTGACGTTGATGTTGAAAAAACCGCCTTCATAGGCGAGCTGCTTCATAAAGGTAATAATCGCTGCTTTTGCTACCGCGTAGTCAGCGCCGGAAACAGAGATAGAGCGCGCGGCGAACGAACTTACCAGGACGATCTTGCCGTTTCTCTGCCGCTTCATAATAGGCAGGATTGCGCGTGAGCCGATGAACGCGCTCGTCAGATTGATTTCTATGTTCAGTTTCCACACATCCAGAGGAATCTCTTCAATAAGAGTTCTTCCCTTATGCCCACCGACAATATGGACCCAAACATCGATGCGCTTATACTTTTCCAAAATCTCTTTTAAAGTTTTATCAACCTGGTCCGCATTCAGTGCGTCGAGCTGCCAGACCGAGGCAGCGTTCTCTGCAACTGCGTTAATCAACCTTGCTGTTTCGGCAGCCGCTTCGCTGTTGATATCCAGAACCGCGACTTTCGCCCCGAGCTTAGCGAATAAAATCGCGGTGGCGCGGCCGATGCCGTTATTTGCACCCCCGCCGCCTACGACGGCCACAATCTTGCCTTGCAAACCTAAAGATCCGGCGACTTCATAGTTGCTCATCTAAAATCTCCTCGCGACTACTTCTGCCCACCCTTGCGGCCACGCACCGATTCTCTTCGATCTAAACCTTGCGTGTAAGATCCTGGCCGGCAGAAGGGGCAACTGCTTCCTTGCTCACGACCACATCGACAAGCGCGGGCATCTTTGAGGCTAAGGCATCCCTGACAGCCTGCTTGAGGTCCTTGCTGTCATTAACCCGCGCTCCATGGGCGCCGATCGCTTTGGCAATGGCGGCGAAGTCCGTATCGTTAAAGTCGAGCACTTCCGAAACGACGCGGCCTCCCTTTAGGCGCTTTTCAGTATGGTACTCAGAGGCTAGACAACTATTGTTTAAGACGACTACAACCACCGGAACATTGCAACGGAGCGCCGTTTCCAATTCGCCGATATGATAAAGGATGCCGCCGTCGCCTGAGACCGCCACAGCCCGATGATTTGGCCGTGCTAGCGCCGCGCCCATCACGCCCGGCACGACCCAGCCGAGCGAACCGTTGGCTCGAACCATGGTCTTGCCTGCTTTTACCGAAAACAGGGATCCTACCCATGAGCCGATGGCGCCCGTATCGGCCCCGATTAAATCGTTTGGCCCCATGATTTCACGCAGGCCCGCCATGACTTCCGCCGGATGAATTCCATCCTTCAGCTTTTCTTCCGCCATGGAGTTGGCGTGTTTTTGCCAGACGGCCACATTGGACGATACCTGCTTTGCCCATTGCGTGCGCTCCCTGTAGAGCTTTCCAGATTCAATCGCGGCGAGCCCGCTTTCTAACGCCAACTTGGCGTCGGCCAAAATGGTCAAGATAGCGCGGAAGTTGTGGCCGAGAATCTCGTGATTCGTGTCGATCTGAATCAGTGGTTTCTTGTCGAAGGGCAGTGTCCAACGATGGGTTGCTAAACCACCAAGCCGGGTGCCGATGGCAAGTATGAGATCGGCCTCGCGCACGGTGTCATTGCCCACCTTGCGCGAGTTGCGACCGATGGTTCCCACCGCCAGGTCGTGGTCTTCAGAGATCGCGCCCTTGCCGCCGAGAGAAGTTACCACCGGCACGCTCAGCGCTTCTGCGAATCGCGTAAGCTCGTCCCAGGCCTCGGAAATGACTATGCCTTTGCCGGCTACGATCAATGGGCGGTTTGCTCTGCGCAACTCGTCGATCACCGCCTGCATTGCACCTAAAGGCGGCGGAATCCGCCTCGATGTGACTTTACCGAGATTCTCCTCGCGGTAAGCCGTTTCTGATCCTGCGTCAGCGCCGAACATTTCTGCCGGGATTTCCAGATGTACGGGAGCCGGAGCCGGCCCGGTCGCTACGCGTATCGCAGCTCGTACCATGGCCGCCGCGCGCTCGGGTACCGATACGGTCTTGTTCCAACCGGCAACTGCGGTGTGCATCTTCAAGCCGTCGAGTTCCTGATACTCATAGCGGTCTCGAGAAGGCATACCGATGGAGCTGGTAAGCGAAATCAACGGACTGCCGGCCCAAAGTGGATCGGCCATGGCGCCGGCGACGTTCGCTACACCGGGTCCGCGTTGTCCGTAAACGAAACCAGGCTTGCCTGAGATTCGCGCGTATCCGTCCGCCATGTAAACGGCGCCTGGCTCGCTGCGGCAGTTGATGATCCGTATGCCTGCGTCGTGGAGTGCATACCAAAGCTCATGGTCGCCGCCCATGAAGCAGAAGAAATTTTCCGTTTCATACTTCACCAACGTTTCTGCGACGATCTCGGCAACTGTCGCCATTTCATCCTCCTAGAACCTAACGGGCCGTGTCCATCAGTTTCTGAATCTTATCTATTCTCGGCGGTAGCGTAGCGCCTCGCTGATTGCCTCCTCTCCGCCGAGACCCATGCCCAGTCCGTAGTGTTTGTCGGATGCGACGGCCTCTGGATAGAAGCTGGCGAGATCCCTTTCGGGATAGTTTTGCAGGACCCAATCGGCGATCTGATCGCGGGTGGTAATCCACACGTTAGATTTTGCTTTAACGTAGCGAATTACTTCTTCGAGAGGTCTTGTGCGAAAACCATGGGCCAGGACGGGATGAGTGCCATAGGCGAGCATCTTCGGGAAGCCACGTTTTCCCTCGTCGTAGAGCGCATCGAAATAATCGCGCCACATCTCGACGATCTCGCGCACATTCATGCCCTTACTGGAGTTGGTATCGGACACTGCATAACTCGTCATCCCGACCAGCTTCTTATCGTTAACCCAGATGATGAACGGAACTTCGGCGTTGCGCATACCGCAGGTATATTTGAACCCTTGCTCGGCAAGGATGGAGAAAGTTTCCGGCGTAAGATGCCCGCCTGGAGAACTGAAACCCGAAGCTTTTTTGCCAAGCACGTTTTCAAACGCTTTGTTGGCCCGCGCGATTCCATCGGCTTGTTCTTGCGCCGTCATGTCACATAAAAATTCATGATCCCAGCCTTGAACGAGGAATTCGTGGCCGTTTGCCGCGACTTCGCGGGCTAGCTGAGGGAACAGACTTACATTCAGTCCGTCCGCATAGGTACTCGTCTGAATCTCGTATCGTTTCCACAGATCAAGGAGCCGCTGCATACCGCCTGTCTCAGCGAACGCTGTTTCATAAACCGGGCGCATGAGGCGAGTGTATTTCGCCGCAGAGGAAGCTCCACGTCCGCGGTTTTGATCCAC
>JAJONK010000260.1 GCA_021323355.1 Deltaproteobacteria bacterium | reverse complement strand
TATGAGGATGACGTACCCCGCATCCACCGTGAGACTGGCGTTGACCCCGGCAAATACCAACGCGGTCGTAATCAGCCAAGACGGCACACTCCGTACGAACCCTTTGAGGGCGGCGGAAAAAAGGCCGCTCCGCTCCGCCACACCTACACCGATCATCGCCACCAGCACCGTGCCTAATGGAGCAAACCCGGTGAAATTCCCCACCGCCTTGGTGACGATGTTCTGGATGCCCTGGCGATCGAGAAGATTAACGGCGGCGATTTGCTTTCCCGTCAACGGATGAACCACTGCTAGTCCCAGAGCATGGGCGAGGAATGAAAAAATCAGAACTACAAGCGAAAAGAGTATAAATAGGTTGAACGGATGCGGCAGCTTGTTACCCCAGCGCTCGATCCTATCGAGCAAGCCTGCAGTAAAGCTTCTCGGACGCAGCTTGGTCACCATCGCCTTTGAATAATACTCTCTGCTTGAATCAGTCAAGTAGATGAACATTTCGCGCGTATTGTAGATTGCGGCCGCAACAGATTCCATCAGGCGCATCGGCCTTCAACTGGCGGCGGTTCCGACGCGCTTCATAGGTAAATGGGCGCTTCACATTGAGAAAGAAGCGCTGTTCAGCGTGCCAAAGCTGATTGAAGACCCAGGGGATAAATGTTAGACGGAACACCTATGGCGAAGCACCGCGTAACGGTTGACACGGGAGGAACATTTTCCGACTTTGTCTTTTTTAATGAAGAGACCGGCGAAATCAGCATCACCAAATTGCCGTCAACGCCAAGGGAACCATTTCAAGCGGTGTTAAACGGCGTCAAGGAATTACTCGAACGCGGAGTGGCGGCCGTAGATGTTTCATTTTTTTGTCACGGGACCACCGTCGGAACCAATGCGCTCCTCGAAGAAAAAGGCGCCAAGACCGGCTTGCTCGTGACCCAGGGCTTTCGTGGCATTTATGAAGTGATGGAGCAAACCCGAGGTTATGGCCCTGCTACCTACGATTTGTTTTTTGAGAAGCCGCGGCTCCTGGCTCCGCCCTTTTTAACCGAAGAAGTTCCCGAACGGGTCGACTTTCGCGGCAACGCGTTAAAACCCATCGACGTCGAAGCCGCGCGCCAAGCGATCAGCCGCTTGAAGAAAAAAGGCGTGCAGTCCGTGGCGGTATGCTTCTTGTTTTCATTTTTAAATCCGGATCACGAGCTCAAGATCAAAGAGCTCTTCGCCGCAGAATTTCCCGAGGCGCAGCTGTCGCTTTCGTATGAAGTGCTGCCGCAGATTCGCGAGTTCTATCGAATGAGCACCACCATCATCAACGCGTACATTCAGCCGGTGATGGCCAACTATTTGGGCAGTCTTGAGAAGCGCATGCGTGAAATGGAGATCACCACGCCCAAGCTTTATATCATGCAATCCAACGGCGGTGTTTCGACGTTTGCAGGGTCAGCCAAAAAGCCGGTGGCTACGGTTCTTTCCGGTCCCGCCGGCGGCGTCATCGCTTCAATGGGAACTTGCGAGCGCGTCGGCATCAACAACATCATCACCTTCGACATGGGCGGCACCAGCTGTGATGTGGCGCTGATTCATCGCGGCAATCCGGTCATCACGACCCAAGGAAAAATCAATTTGCGGCCAATTGCGCTGCCGATGCTCGATATTCATACAGTCAGCGCCGGCGGCGGCACCATCGCCCGGCTTGACGCCGTTGGCGGTTTACAGGTCGGCCCGGATAGCGCCGGCGCCGATCCGGGCCCGGTCTGCTACGACCGCGGCGGTGAAAATATTACCATCACCGATGCCAATATGGTGATCGGTGTTTTGGACCCTGAACACTTTCTCGGCGGCCGCATGAAGCTTAATAAAGCAAAAGCCCAGCGTCTGCTCGAAGAAAGAATTGCCAAACCTTTGACAATGGATTTGATGGAAGCAGCCCACGGGGTGCTCGACATCATCAATGTCAAGATGGAAGAGGCGATCAAGGCAGTATCGTCCCAGCGAGGTTATGACATACGCGATTTTACTCTAGTCGCCTTTGGCGGCGGCGGGCCCATGCATGCTGGCAGGATGGCTCTGGATTTAGGCATTACTTCGGTGCTGATTCCGCTCACGCCCGGCGTTCACTCAGCGCTGGGCTTGCTCATGTCCGATGTCAAGCATGACTACGTCCGATCCAAATTAGTCGGGCTCGATGATCTGGATTTGGACGAGATCAATCGGATGTTCGGCCAGCTCATCGATCAAGCAAAAGCCGATCTTCACGGCGAGGGTTTTGGCGATAGCGAAATCAAAATGGAACCCTATCTGGATCTACGCTACGCCGGTCAGGGTTACGAGCTGACCGTTCCCTGTCCCATGCCGCCGCTGACCAAGGATGACTTGGCGCTGATGCGGGCTCGCTTCGATACCGTCCACGAGCAAAACTCCGGGCATAAAGCCGAGACCGAGCCGGTCGAACTGGTGAGCCTTCGGTTGATTTCACTTGGCATCGTTCCTCAGGCCAAGCTTTCACCCGGTAAAATTTCCGGCCGCACGGTCGAACAAGCAACGACGGGAACGCGAAAAGTATTTTTTGGCAAGCAGCACGGGATGTTGAACACCCAGGTGTATAGCCGGGAGGCGCTCGAACCGGGTCACAGGCTCAGCGGTCCGGCAATTGTCGAGCAGTTGGATACGACAACCGTCATTCACCCGGAGCAGGAAGTCACGGTCGACGATTACCGAAACCTAATCATGAGAAACAAGCAGTAATAAGGCTCCGACGACTGGAACCACTTGAAATTTGAAGTGCTAATTCCATCAGTTTCAGTGGGTCCAATCGGTCCAGCCGGATCTACTAGCAATGAGTTCGAAGTCTATGAATGTTGATCCAATAACCCTGCAAGTGATTCAGGCACGTTTGGCCGGCATCGTCCAGGAGATGCAAAATTCACTCTTTCGCACAGGCTATTCAACGATCATCCGCGAATCCCAAGACGCCAGCTGCGCGATCTTGAATCGCCAGGGCGAAGTCGTCGCCCAGCATGTTGTATTGCCGCTGCACATGGGCGCATTTCCCGCCTGCGCCGCAGGCATTTTAAAAAATTACAGCGCTGAGGAAATTCACCAAGGTGATGCCTTCATCACCAATCACCCATATCTCGGCGGCAGCCCTCACGCTCCCGACATGGCGGTGCTGTCGCCGATTTTCTTCCACGACGAGTGGGTCGGTTTCGCGGCAAATCTCGCGCATAAAAGCGACATTGGGGGTCCCGTGCCGGGAAGCTGTTGGAGCCAGGCTCGAGAGATCTATCAAGAAGGTCTTCACGTTCCGCCGATCAAGTTCGTTCACAGATATCAAACCAGTAAAGACATCGAAGCCGTTCTCGGCGCCAACAGCCGCACTCCGGAGCTGGTGGTTGGAGACCTGCGCGGCCAAGTCGGCGCCGCGCGGCTTGGCGAAAATCGCTTCCACGAGATGATGGAGCGCTACGGCAAAGAAACGATCCTAAGCTCGTTCGAGCAACTGTTCGCATTGACTGAAGCCAAGGTGCGCGCAGAAATCGCCTCCTGGCCCGATGGCACCGGCGAGGGCGAGCGATTCGTCGACAGCGATGGGATCGATCTCGATACGCCTGTGCGCCTGCATGTGCGCATGGAAAAGAAAGGCCAGGACCTGCTCTTTGACTTTACCGGTTGCGCCGACCAAACCAGAGGTCCGGCGAATATTCGTCCGACCATTGTGCGAGCGGCCTGCTGTTATCTTCTCACCTGTCTGGTGGATCCAGCGCTGGCCATCAACTATGGATTGGCAAAGGTCATCAACATCAAAGTTCGCGAAGGCAGCGTCGTCAACCCGCGCTTTCCTGCGCCGGTAAACACTTATAACCCGACCGTCCATGCGTTGGTGGAATCATTACTGGAAGCGTCAAGCCAGATCACGCCCCATAAAAAGGTGGGCGACGGCTGCAGCAGCCGGTCCATCATTATCGGCGGACGCAGTAATAAAACCGGCAAAGGTTACGTGCAGTATGAAATCTTCGGCGGCGGCTCTGGCGGTCGCAGCGGCAAAGACGGCGTCTCCGGCACCAACGTCAATCAATCCAACGCCAAGATCGCGCCGATTGAAATCATCGAGTCCGAGTTCTCTACGCGCTTGCGAAGATTCCAGCTGATCCCCGATTCGGGCGGGCCCGGAACATTTCGAGGCGGCTTGGGTTTTGTCCGAGAATACGAAGTCTTGGACAATGACGCGCGTTTTTCGCTGCGATCGACCAAACACACGGTCGCCCCTAAAGGCATTGACGGCGGCGCTAATGGCAAGACCGGTCATTGCACGTTGAATCCAGGCAAGCCAGACGAGCGGGCGATCCCATCGCGCTTCTCGGACTACGTACTCCATCCGGGCGATGTTTTTAGCCTGGAAACGCCTGGCGGCGGCGGACTCGGCGATCCGTCGCAAAGAGATCCTCACCGAGTTCTCGGCGATGTGCGCAACGGTTATGTGACCCGAGAAAAGGCGCGAGAAGTTTACCGAGTGGCCGTTGATGAAAAAGACAGCGACTTCATCCTCAATGAACCCGAAACACGTGCGCTGCGAAGATAGGCACTAGGCAACAGGCGGTAGGCAATAGAGGGATTTCGTTTTAGTTAACTTAATGCCTGGTGCCTAATGCCTATTCTGTTAATTTATGCAAGTTGATCCAATCACTCTCCAAGTCATCCAGGCGCGGCTTGCAGGCATCGTTCAGGAGATGCAAAATTCGCTGTTTCGGACCGGTTATTCCACCATCATCCGCGAGTCACAAGACGCCAGTTGCGCGATCTTAAATCGCCAGGGCGAAGTGGTCGCGCAACATGTCGTGCTGCCGCTTCACATGGGCGCGTTTCCAGCTTGCGCCGAAGCAATATTAAAGACCTATGCGCCCGCTGAAATTCAGGAGGGGGACGCCTACATCACCAATCACCCCTATCTCGGCGGTAGCCCGCATGCCCCAGATATGGGCGTGTTCACGCCGATTTTTTATAAGGGAGAATGGGTCGGCTTCACCGCGAATATGGCGCATAAGAGCGACATCGGCGGGACGGTGCCGGGAAGCGGTTCCGGCAGTGCGCGTGAAATCTACCAAGAGGGGCTTCATCTGCCGCCGATAAAGTTGGTGTCGCGGCTGCGACCGATCCAAGAGATCGAGGCCATAATCGCGGCCAACAGCCGTACTCCCGGGGTGGTCATTGGAGATTTGCGCGGCCAAGTCGGAGCGGCCCGCCTGGGTGAGCGCAGAATTGCCGAGCTCATGGAGCGTTACGGCAAACAAACCATACTGGACTGCACTGCCGTGCTTTCATCGAACACC
>JAJONK010000259.1 GCA_021323355.1 Deltaproteobacteria bacterium | reverse complement strand
TTTTTGACCATCGAACTTGGCAGTAACGGTATCTTCCAGAGTCCTGAGATACCAGCTGCCAACGACGATGCCGCTCGATGTGATGAGAAGAAGAACGATCAGGGAAATGCTAAAGAAGCGAAGATTGGATTTTTTCAAACGATAGACTCCGAAGAGAGTTAATATTCACTCAGATCTGAGCAAAAATCAACAAAAAGAGGGCCGGATGGCATTCCCACCCGACCCTCTTTCGTTTTGTCAGAATCTTTTTGAAGACTCAGCCCTGCGGCCTTAATGCAAGAAACAGCGTGCTCTCGCCGCGTCGCACCAGAAACAGTACTCCTTTGCCCTTACGAACGGTCGCAATAGACTTTTTGTATTCGTCCAGGTTGCGAATCGGCTTGCGATCGATCTCGACGATGACATCGCCGCGCCGAATCCCAGCTTCGTCGGCGGCGCTACCCGGTTCAACTGCTGAGACAACGATGCCCTCAGCTTTCTCCAAACCTAGGCTTTCGGCGATCTGCGGCGTCAGTCTTTGAACAGTTAGGCCCATTTCCCCCTTTTCCGGAGCGGAGGCCACGACTTCTTCGTCCTTGAGCTCGCCGACGGCTACGTTCAACGTAAGCTCTTTCTTATCGCGCAGAACCTTCATCCTGACCTTTTTGTCGACTGGTGTGCGTGCCACGATGATCGGTAGCTCGCCTGAGTCTCTGATCTCTTTGCCGTCGAACTCAACGATAACGTCGCCTACCTTGACTCCGGACTTGTCCGCGGGTCCATCTTTGGAGACGTTGGCCACGAGTGCTCCTTGGCTCTTCTCCATCCCCAGGCTTTCCGCCAATTCCGGCGTGACTTTCTGAATCAACACACCCAGGTATCCACGAGTCACTTTTCCTTTGCCGCGAAGCTGCGGCAGAAGTTCCTTCACCAAATTGACAGGTATCGCGAATCCAATACCGATATTTCCGCCAGTGCGGCTGAAGATAGCGGTGTTGATCCCGATCACCTCGCCGCGCAAATTGATCAGCGGCCCGCCGGAATTTCCTGGATTGATGGAGGCATCGGTCTGAATGAAGTTGTCATAGGGTCCCTGACCGATATGCCGACCTTTGGCGCTGACGATACCCGATGTTACCGTGCTATCCAGGCCAAAAGGATTGCCAATTGCCATCACCCACTCTCCGACCTCAAGACCGTCAGAGTCGCCGAAGTTGGCTGGGGTAAGCTTTGTTTTCGCTTCGATCTTGATTACCGCAATGTCCGTCTTCGGATCACGGCCGATTACTTTGGCTTCGTACTCTTGTTCGTCGGCCAATTTAACGACGATCTTCTGAGCGTTTTCGACGACGTGGTTATTTGTAAGAATAGAACCGTCGCCATCGATGATAAATCCCGACCCTAGGCTTCGCTGGCGCTGCGGGCCGCGGGGCATTGGACCGCCAAAAAATCGTCGCCAGAAGTCGTTGAACGGATCTTCCTCGCCGAAGGGGCTGCCGAACTCCTGCGGAGCCTGTTGGCCGCGCGATTCGCTCACCTGAGTTGAGGAGATGTTAACGACGACGGGTCGCAATTTTTTCGAAAGGGCGACGAAATCAGGCAACTGATTGGCGATTCTAATGTCGGAGCTTGCGCCTTCTCCCATGTTGACGGCTCGGCTTGGCGCAAGCCAATCGAAGCTGCCGCTGATGGCGAGGCCGAGCAGTAGCGAAGCAATTGCAACAACCGCAACGCCCTTAAATGTGAAGCTCCCGCCCCAGACCCTCTTGATATCCATCAACTGCTCCTACTTCTTCTTTACCGCCTCGACGTATTTCATTCGAAGGTCGAAGAGAATGTCTTCTATCAATCGATCTTCCCCGGAATTGAGATTACCTCTGGTTTTTTCGCGTAACATGCCGATGATATCGATCATCTGCTTCGCCACTAGCCGGTCCGGTTCTACCTTCCCGGTCAGCGGATTGGCAATCTCGCCGAGATGCATGAGCGCTTGTGTGCTAAGGCTGATAACAAAGGTTGAGAAATTGATCTCCGGCAATGGCCCTTGTTGCTCGTCGGCTTTTCCTGGCGACTGTGAATCTTCGGCGACTTTCGTTTCGACGCTATCGACAGCATCTGTAGACGACCCAGCGTCCTCCCGGCTGTCCCCTGTTTCAGAGAACCGCCGTCGATCTTGTACAGTGAACCCTTTGCCTTCTTTCTTTTCTTCCTCTCCGGCCATGGCTACCCTCTTCGAAAGAGAAAAAAAGCCTGGGAACTTTGTACCGCGCGTAACGAGTTCCCAGGCACTCTCGTGTTAAGTGACCTGTATTTGATCATTCAAAGGGCCTTAAATAATCGCCTGAAGCGATCATCCAAGTGCTCTATCCTCCCATTAATTCAGGCGAAATCTCAGGAGGAACTCTAATCCCTGCCCCCTGGCTTGTCAAGGTAACGAGCGGTGGCCAGCGCTCAAGTTGTCGAATGACTTCTACCGGTGTCAAAGCCGCTAAACAATCACGATGGCGGCAGCTTTTCATCGCCGAAACAACGCATGGAGAGCACGGCATGTGATGTCTGAGTACCAAGACAGTCTTTCCTCGTGGTGCCCACTTATTAACACTAGAAGGACCAAAAACAGCCGCTGTGGGAACACCAAGAGCTGCAGCGATATGAGAAATACCACTGTCATTGCCGACGTACAGACTGCAGCGCGCAATCGTTGCCGCCAGACACCCCAAGGTGATGCCGCGTATCGCTAGCCCCTGATGACACAAGGATTCATAGCCTCCGCGCTCGTCTTCCACCGGTCCAAGAATCGTGATTACGCTGCCGCCAACCCGCTCTCGCCACCAGCGAGCGATCGCCTCAAATGAGATCAACGGCCAGTTTTTTTCACGCGCGCCGCTTCCCGGAGCGATGGCGAGCACGGGTTTCGATTTGAGGGAATTTTCGGCCCAGTAAACTTCTGCCCAATGGGCAGCATCCGGCATCAGGGGAATGTGAGGCGTACTCGGAACCAAATCGGCGTGAAGGCACGAGAGGTAATAATCCGCCTGGTGCAGCTGCGAGTTCCTCGCATCGAATTGAAATATTCGGAGCCGCCCCTGAGTAGCCGTGTGAAGTTCCTGCTTATAGGTCAAATCTCCACTGCCCATCCAAGAATAAGTACAACCATAGGTTTCGAAAAAGCTTCGCACCTTGTCATCACTGCCTCCTCCCGAGACAAATAGCTGGCGAATTTCAAAGCGCTCCGGCGATCCGACGTTTACGCGCGCCGGAACGAGCTCAGAAAATTCCGTCCGCGCTAGCAAATCGATTGACGTTCGTTCAGCAAGAAATTGGAGAGTCGGTAAGAAGCAAACGAAGTCTCCTAACGCCCCGGGAAACAGAACTAGCGCTCGTCGATTGATCACTTCAAGGATGCGCTCCCTTTGCATTTAATTGACTTTAATTTGGCAAGTATATAGCATACCGGCAAAATCTTTTCGAATTTCGTTCCCGCTTAGGAAGTCGAGCACACCATTGGCAACGTTAAACGGCGCTGGGTCCATCCTGGATCTGATCGGCTCCACACCCGTCCTCAAACTGAAAAACTTACCCGGCAAAGATGACGCCGAGGTTTGGGCAAAGTTGGAGGCGTTCAATCCGGGCGGGTCGGTGAAGGATCGCATCTGTTCCAACATGATTGAAACCGCGGAACGTGAAGGTAAGCTGAAACCGGGGTCAACGATCGTCGAGCCGACTAGCGGTAATACCGGTATCGGTCTAGCATTGGTTGCAGCCGTGAAGGGCTATCGTTTGGTTTTGACCATGCCCGATACCATGAGCGAAGAACGTCGCAGCTTGTTGGCCGCTTATGGAGCGCATTTAATTCTTACTCCAGATACTAAAGGAATGGGCGGGGCTATCCACAAGGCCGAAGAACTCGTGCAAGAAAACAGTGACTACTTCATGCCCCAGCAATTCAACAACCCGGCCAATCCCGAAAGTCATCGCCGGACGACCGCGATGGAACTGCTAAAACAATTCAAACGGATTGATGCTTTTGTTGCCGGGGTCGGCACAGGGGGAACGATCACCGGAGTCGGTGAAGTACTGAAAGACCGTTTTAAAGGTGTGAAAGTTTGCGCCGTCGAGCCGGCGTCGTCGCCGGTGATTTCGGGCGGGGAGCCGGGTTATCACAGAATTCAAGGAATCGGCGCCGGTTTCATACCGGCGGTTCTGAATCGTCAAGTTATCGACGAAATTATTCCGGTCAGTGATACGGACGCGATCAATTTTACACGCCGTTTGGCGTCTGAAGAAGGTCTTCTGGTGGGCATTTCTTCAGGCGCGGCTTGTTGTGCCGCGCTCCGCGTCGCCAAGACATTGGGAAAAGGGCAGATTGTTGTTACCGTCTTCGCAGATAAAGGGGAACACTATCTGAGCACAGATTTGTTCGGGGAGAAGCGGTGGACGCAAAATTAAACTATCTAGAAACTCTACTACGTAATACGAACGGCGCAATCGTAGCGTTTTCTGCCGGCGTCGACTCGACGTTTTTGCTGAAGATCGCCTATTCTGTCCTAGGGGAGCGCGCCGTCGCCTTGACCGCAGCATCGCCCACAGTGCCGCCGGGTGAATTCGAAGCTGCGAAGGAGTTTGCCAAAACGCTCAACTGTCGCCACATCGTTATCGAGTCCAATGAATTGGCCAATCCTTCATTCGTCCAGAATCCTTCCAACCGGTGCTTCTTCTGCAAGGACGAGCTTTACCGACTCTGTCGAGACCAGGCGGAAAAACTAAACGTTCCGGTAATTGTCGACGGTACCAATCTCGACGATTTGAAGGACCATCGCCCCGGGCTGAAAGCGGCCAAAGATTGGGGCATCCGTCATCCATTGGTAG
>JAJONK010000258.1 GCA_021323355.1 Deltaproteobacteria bacterium | reverse complement strand
GAGTATCTCGGCATCCCCTATGCCGAGGTGGCGCTGGCGGCGCTGGTGCCCGCGGTGCTCTACTACGTCACGCTGTTCATTCAGGTGGACTTGTTGGCGGCGCGTAACGGCATCCACGGTCTGGCGCGGTCGGAATTGCCGCGTTTCGGACCCGTGATGCGGCGGTCGGCCGGCTTTGTCGTGCCGTTGGCCGTGCTGATCGGCGCGATGTTTTTTATGAACCGGCGCGCCGAAGAGGCGGGCCTCTGGGCGACGTTGTCCGCCCTGATCATCGGGTTTCTTACGCCGAGTACCCGCATCGGCCTGCGCGGCCTGTTCAACGTCATGATCAGTATGGGCCGGAGCATGCTCGAAATCGCCGCCATCACCGGGCTAGCCGGCGTCGTAATCGGCGTGCTGCAACTGACCGGGCTGGGTTTTACGCTAACCTTGACTCTGCTCGACGTCGGTCAGAGCAGCGCAATCCTGCTGCTGGTTCTGACCGCCGTCGTCAGCATCATTCTAGGCATGGGCATGCCGACCACCGCAGTCTACGTATTGCTGGCGGTTCTGGTCGCCCCCGGACTTTCCAAATTAGGCATTTTGCCCATCGCCGCCCATCTGTTCATCTTTTATTTCGGTATGCTGAGTATGGTCACGCCGCCGGTGTGTCTCGCGAGTTATGCGGCCGCGTCCATTGGCAAGACCGATCCGATCAAAACCGGCTGGGAAGCGATGCGGCTGTGCGCGATCGCTTACGTGGTGCCGTTTTTGTTTGTCTTCTCGCCGACGTTGTTATTGATCGGCCCGTGGTACGCAGTGGTGATTTCGGTCGCCACCGCTGTTGTTGGCGCAGTTCTTTTGGGCGTCGGGGTGGTCGGTTATTTATTTAACCCCATCGGCCCTATAAAACGGCTGCTTTTCGCTCTTGCCGCGGCCGGTTTGCTTATTCCAGTAGTCGAGACCGGAACCTATGCGAATCTTACCTGGATCGTTAATGCGGGTGGTTTGTTACTGGCGGCCGTTCTGATTGCAATCGAGTGGCTAGCACGATCGCGGCGGCGCGAGTCGAAAATAGCGGCGGCAGCGAAGGCTTCGGTCCGTGGCTGATTCGTCGTTAGAACCCGGATTCCGCAGTTCAAACTGACACCTTGATCAAGCGGCAAGCCCTCCGGATCGAAGGCAATTGGCCAGCGGCTTGTAGCGGCCTGCAATCTCCGGTGCCACAGCGGACTCCCGGAAAAATTGCCAGCCCTGAAACAAGAACCATAGACGGCATTGAAATTGTTCGCTTCCATGCCTTCGCTCCTCCAGGCTCACCGCTTGATCGATACACATGTCCATCTCTACTGCGGAGTCCGGGTAGAACAGATCCTTTAACCTGTCTCGCCGCGACGTATCGCTTTCTTGCAGTTGAGGTTTGAATTATTCAGTTCGCAAGGTCCCGTCGACGCAGGTGATTGCGTAGCCGCCGATCCGGACCCCATGCTGATCGATGCGCACCGAGACTTGACCATCGCGCCCAACTTGCATCCCCTGGCGGACGATGAAGTCACTGCCATGAGATTTTACCAATCCGGTGTGAAGTAGATACGCGCCGACGCTCGCATTGCCGCTGCCGCATACCGGGTCTTCCGCAACACCGAGGGCAGGAGCAAAAGAGCGGACGTGCAGGCGGGAAAATTCATCATCCGATTTACCGAAGATGGTGATGCCGGCAGCGTTGGTCGCGACGCTAAGCTTCGACAGACCATTCATTTCAGGTTCGAGCGCAGCTACAGCCTTGCTATCGGCCAATTCGGCTACCAGCCAAACCACACCGACATCGATCCGTGCAGGAGGATGCATGAAAGGCCGCGTGAGTCCCAACGCTATTTGCATTAGACGCACGTTGTGGTCATCTACCGCACTGATTTTCGCGTCCGGGGCCTCAAGGAAAATGCGCTTACCAGTGGCTGTATCCTCCACGGATAAGTCAATCACACCAGCGAGGCATTCCTGGCGCAGTTTGCCGTCATGTGGCAACGCGAAACCACTTTCTATGACCGCGTGAGCGCTGCCTAACGTCGGATGGCCGGCGAACGGCAGCTCTTGTTTGGGTGAAAATATTCGCAGGCCATAGTCGGCATTTCGCGATGACGCCGGTAAGACAAATGTCGTCTCGGATAGGTTCGTCCATGCGGCAATGCGCTGCATTTCTGCCGTGTTCAAGCCGGTCGCGTCGATCACTACGGCAACAGGATTACCGAAAAAAGGCTTACCTGTGAAAACATCCACCTGTTTGAAACGGCGAGACGGCATATCTTCTATCAGGAGGTTTAAAACGCGATCGCTACTGAACCACCACACTCTCTCCAGCCCGTACCGAAATCTCACGAATTTTTGACGGAAGATCGAACGGCGCGTCGATGTCAAACCCGTTGGGTTTTTGCGGCGTACGCGAGAAGAAGCCAACGAGTTCCTGTAGTATCGGCTTAGGCAAGGGGACTCCCCCGATATCAGCCGAGCGCAGATATAACTGTCCCCTTCCTTCGCGGGTCCGTAAGATACCGCGCGCATTGACCGGAACTTGCCCTGACAAGTAGTTCAGCGGATCAATCACGCTGCGCGACTGGCGGCGCTGCTTGACTTCATCCATGTCGACCAGCACCCGGGCAGCAAGCGCGCCATCGCCAATCATTGTGATCTCTGGCTCAGCCAAACCTTTGGGGATTTTTTCCTTTAGATTGAAAACCAGGTACGAGTTAGCCTCCTGTTCAGCGATCGAAAATTCCCTAGGTTTCGGCGGAGTGGCAGCGGCATTTTTCACAATCGCGTCGATTTTGGCCTGCAGGCGGTTGCCGTCCTCTTGCGACAGCGCCACCGCCAAGCTGCTCGAAGCGCATAGGGTGAAGAGAAAGATAGCCCATAAGTTGCTGCTCCAGATTTTTTTCATCACCAACATCGTAGCAGGTTACGATTTGATGGTAAGCCGCACAAGAGAGCCCGTCAGCCGAGGATGCGATTTCGCCGGAAACTGGCCGATCAAGGCTTAGCCTTGCAAATTAGACCGGGCCATAGTTAATTTGAAATCTCACCACAGTAGGAGAGATCGATGGCAGAGAATTTAAAGCCTCGTAGTCATGTCATCACCGATGGACCGGACCGCGCGCCGACGCGCGCAATGCTTAAAGCTGTCGGCTTTACCGATGATGACCTGGCGCGACCGATTGTCGGCATCGCGAACACCTGGATCGAGATTGGGCCGTGCAATTTCCACTTGCGCCGACTGGCCGCCAAAGTGAAGGAGGGGATTCGCGCCGCCGGCGCCACGCCGATGGAGTTCAACACCGTCTCCATCTCCGATGGCATCAGCATGGGTGCCGAAGGCATGAAATGCTCCTTGATCAGCCGCGAAGTGATCGCTGATTCAATCGAGCTGGTCGCCAGGGGTAACCATTTCGATGCATTGGTATGCTTATCGGGTTGCGATAAAACCAACCCGGGCGTGGTCATGGCGCTGGCTCGTCTCAATATTCCCGGCCTGGCTCTCTACGGCGGCTCGATTGCGCCGGGCCATCTCGGCGACCGTGATTTGACGATCCAAGATGTCTTCGAGGCTGTGGGCGCGTACAGCAGCGGCCGCATCAACGAAGAGCAATTCAAATCGGTCGAGAATACCGCATGTCCCGGCGCGGGAGCGTGTGGCGGCCAGTTTACCGCCAACACCATGTCGACGGTGATGGAGTTTCTCGGGATTTCGCCGATGGGCAGCAACGGCATTCCAGCCACCGCCGCTGAGAAGGATGAAGCGGCATTCAACGCCGGTAAGCTGGTTGTTGAACTTTTGCGGCGCGATCTGCGGCCGTCGCAGATTCTCACCCGCAAATCAATCGAGAATGCGATCGCCTCTGTTGCCGCCACCGGCGGCTCGACCAACGCGGTATTGCACCTCCTGGCGATTGCACGCGAAGCCGATATCGAACTGAACATCGACGATTTCGACCGCATCAGCGCGCGCACGCCGCTGATTGCCGATCTCAAACCAGGTGGCCGTTTCGTTGCTAACGATCTGTACAAAGCAGGCGGCATCCAGCTGGTCGCGAAACGGCTGATGGAAGCGGGGCTGATCCATGGGGACACACTCACGGTCACCGGTAAAACCATCAAAGAGGCCGCGCAAGAGGTCAAAGAGTCTTTCGGACAAGAAGTTGTGCGACCGATGGTTAATCCGCTCAAGCCCACTGGCGGATTGGTTATTTTAAAGGGTAATTTAGCCCCCGAAGGTTGCGTCGTGAAAGTCGCCGGACACGAGAGATTGATTCATAAAGGCCCGGCTCGCGTGTTCGATCGCGAGGAGGATGCTTTCGCGGCAGTGCAAAAGGGACAGATCAAAGCGGAGGATGTAATTGTCATCCGCTACGAAGGGCCCAAGGGCGGTCCTGGAATGCGCGAGATGCTCGGCGTCACAGCAGCGCTGGTCGGCGCCGGGTTGGGCGATTCGGTAGCCCTCCTCACCGATGGGCGTTTCTCCGGGGCTACTCATGGGCTGATGGCCGGGCACGTTGCCCCCGAAGCTGCCCAGGGCGGTCCGATTGCCGCGCTCCGCGACGGCGACACGATTGTTTTCGACATCGCGGCAAGGCGTCTCGATGTGCACATTTCAGAGGAAGAAATGAACGCGCGTTTACGGCAATGGAAGCCGCCGGCGCCGCGATACACTAGCGGCGTCATGGCAAAATACGCCAAGCTCGTTTCCTCCGCGTCCCAAGGAGCTGTTACGCTCTAAAAAAGCAGGCGACGGGAAGAAGGTAATATGGCGGAATGGACTCTATGGGCGGCACTGTTCACTTTAGGCACAGCGCTGGCAATCGTGTCATTGTACCTGATC
>JAJONK010000257.1 GCA_021323355.1 Deltaproteobacteria bacterium | reverse complement strand
TCCAGACGCCGATTTCATCGACGATGCTGGTTGTGTTTTTAGTTCCAACGTTCAGTGTGCACTACTATTGGCTCAAGGTGCTGCCGACCATGGCACCGACAGTTAAAAACTCGATTGCCGATGACAAGGCGCTGGGATACTTTCGAAATTTTGAGCGGCAAGCGTTCCATGCTCACGAAGTGGGAATCCGCGATAATCTAGTTTTGCTAGCCGCGGCCGCATACTTTGCGGTCCGGGGCAGCGGGGCGTACGGTCTGGATAATTTGATTAGCAATTGGGTGGTGTGGATCTTCCGGTGATACTCTGCGGTCATAAACGACCGACAAAGCGGCCGGGATTCATCAACCTCTGAGGATCGAATTGCTGTTTAATCCTGCGCATAAGGAAAAACGCCTCTGGAGCCAGTCCCCAGATGTCCAGATCCCGCTTCAGATCAGCCGGAGCGTCAAGCAGCACAACATGCCCCTTGTGTCGGGCCGCCTTGGATCGGAGCTGTGCAAACCGCGCGGCGGCTGACCTGATTTCGTTGGACCCAATCCAGATCGCGCCTGCTGCCATGTCCGCGACAATTGCCGGACTAAAATCCGTCGAATCCCAATCCTGAACGCAGCGTAGCAAATCAGCAATCGCTGATCGCGGCACCGTTACACGAAAGACCACCTCGTGGCCGAGAAGCGGGAAATCGCAAATACCCGCCCATAATTTTTCATGAGCCGCAGTACTACAAACCGCTGTTCTCAGGCTCAACCGCTCAGCCATCAATTGGAGATCTCGAAGATGACGACTGACTTGCTCGGCAAAACCTTCTGCGCGAACAGCCATTTGCCAGCCCGACTGCGGCGCTTCGCTGCTCGAGCTTGTTTCACTTTTCCAAAGCACTGTTGCGCTCGGCAACAAAACTGAATCTAGGATCTCGCCGGCAAACTCCGAAAGTTGCAATAAATCTCCGGATGCGGCCAGCGTCGCTTCCGCTTGCGGGAGCGGTGTCAGTCTGAGTGTCACTTCCGTGATAATCCCCAGCGTTCCTAAAGATCCAACGAACAGTTTACACATGTCGTAGCCGGCGACATTTTTAACGACCTTGCCGCCGGCCTTGATATGCTCTCCCGTAGGCAGGGCTACTTTCATGCCAATCACGAGATCTCGCACGCTGCCGTAACAGACGCGGCGCGCTCCGTTGAGATTGCCTGCGACAATGCCGCCGATGGTGGAACGTTGTGGGTTGGGCACATCGAACGGCACGAACTGCCGGGCTCCGGCAGTGATCTCTTGGGATGCGGCCAACGTAATGCCGCTCTGCACGATGGCGGTCAAATTTGCATCATCGTGTTCGACCAGGTGGTTAAGCTTGGATACGTCGATGATGATCTCGACACGCTCGGGTAAGTTGCCGATTTGAACGGCCGTGCCGCCGCCCCAGGGAGTTACGGCGGCATCCGTCTCGCTGCAAACCTGTAAGGCCGCGCTGACTTCTTCGGCGTTAGCCGGCGAACAGATCAGGCACGGATAAAGTCCGTCGACGGCGCGGGCGGCAAGCAATTCTGGCTGCCTCCTTACCGCGGCGCGGCCAAGTTCGGCTTCTAACCGGCTCGCGAGCCGGTCCGGGTCAACCTTCATTGGCTGGCGAAGATTCGCCGCTCGCATACGCGCGATCGAGGAGATCCATCAAATGGTAGACTTCGACATTCGGTCCATACTTCTGCGCGCCATAGCGGAGCTGCAGCATACAGCCTGGATTGGGCGCGACCACCGCTTCCGCACCGGTGGCGGCGATGGCCGGCATTTTCTCTTGGAGAAGCTGCTGTGACATTTCAGCATGAGTAATATTGTAAATCCCGGCACTGCCGCAACAGCGTTCAGAGCCATTCATCTCGACCAGTTTCAAACCCGGAATCGCCTGTAATAATTGACGGGGCTGACTGCGCACGCGCTGACCATGCGCCAGATGGCAGGGATCCTGATAGGTAACGGTCATTCGCAATTCGCCGAGTTTGCCGGCCAATCCAATCTGCGCGAGGAATTCAGCGGCATCCTTGACTAAAGAACTGAACCTCCGTGCCTTGTCCGCGTAATCAGGATCATCTCCGAGCAAATGGCCATATTCCTTCATCGCGGCGCCGCAGCCGGCGGCGTTGACGATGATGGCGTCGACGCCGGCGGTTAAAAATGCGTCGATGTTGCGCCGGGCCATTTCTTTGGCGCTGCTCGTCTCTCCATTGTGGGTGTTGAGCGCGCCACAGCAGGTCTGCCCCTTTGGGAAAACAACCTCGCAGCCGTTGCGTTGCAGCACGCGCACGGTGGCGTCATTGATGTCGCCAAAGAGCAACGGCATGACGCAGCCGTTTAGAAACGCGACTCGGGCGCGCCGTGGGCCGATCGCAGAAAGAACCTGAGCGTTTGCTTGAGAACGACGTTGCGGGATGGCCGGCAGCATTGCATCCATCTGCCGAATCTTGCGCGGCAATAACGGCTGAACCAGCCTCTGCAAGCCGGTTCGTTGATAGAGACGCAACACGCCGAACAGGATTTTTAAACGTCCGGGAAAAGGAAGTAGCTGGGTGAAAGCCAGATTAAGGATAATCCGTCCGAGCTTCGATCCCGGCGGGCCGATTACCGCCCGGGCGGTTTCGGCTATATGGCCGTATTGAACTCCGGACGGACAGGCCGTTTCACAAGCACGGCACAACAAGCAGAGATAGAGATGTTCCTTGAACCGCTCGTTGAGCTCGATACGGCCGTCCGCAGCCGCTTTTACCAGGTGAATCCTGCCGCGTGGCGATTCCGGCTCGAGACGCAGCGCGCGGTAGGTCGGGCACTGGTTTAGACACAAGCCGCAGTGCACGCATTGATAGAGTTCCGGAATATCAAGTGTGGCGATCTTGGGTTGATCGCCATGTCGCAGATTGTGCAGACTGTCTTCCAAGACAAACTCTAAATGTTTTTTCCTAGATCCACAGGCCCGCCGGGATTTGCGCCGGCTGGCGCCGCACTTCGCCGCAACCAGCCGGCGTTGGAAATAGCTTTGCGGGATTAAACCGGCCGTCCGGGTCCAGCGCCGTGCGGACTCGCGTCATCGCCCCGAGATCGGCATCACTGAATAGCAAACCGATGTAGGCTTTCTTTTCAATGCCCACGCCATGCTCGCCGGTGATACTGCCGCCGAGCTCTACGCATGCGTTCAATATTGCCGCACCCGCTTCGATGACTCGATCGAGCTCTCCCGGCGCGCGCATATCGAAGAGAATATTCGGGTGCAGATTGCCGTCGCCGGCGTGAAATACATTAGCGATCCGCAGATTGAATTTTTTGCTGATCGCCGCCACCCGCCGCATAATTTCCGGCAATTGACTGCGCGGGACAACGCCGTCGTTGACATAGTAATTGGGCGCTAACGAACCCATGGCGCCGAAAGCCCCTTTTCTGCCTTTCCAAAGCCGTTGCCGTTCGGTTTCGTCCCGCGCCAACCTGACCTCCCGCGCGCCGCTCTGCTCGCAGATCGCATACGCCAATTGCACGGAACGCTCGGTTTGCTCGCGCAACCCTTCGATTTCAACCAGCAGCACCGCTTCGGCATCGCGGGGAAAGCCTACCGGCGCCCCGGATTCGACAGCTTCAATGGTCGTGCGGTCCATCATCTCTAACGCGGCGGGAATGATTCCGGCCCCGGTGATTTCAACCACCGCTCGAGTGGCGTCATCCATGCGATCGTAGATGGCGAGAAGGGTGCGCACCGACTCGCGATTGCGCATGAGTTTGACAATGACCTTGGTCACCACACCCATGGTTCCTTCCGAGCCGACAAACACACCGCGAAGATCATAGCCGGGCGTGTCCGGCACTTCGCCACCGAGCCAGACAACCTGACCATCGTCCAGAACGATTTCGAGACCAAGAACGTGATTGGTTGTCACCCCGTAGGCGAGGGTATGCGGCCCTCCGGAATTATTGGCGACATTGCCGCCGATGGAGCAAGCGGCTTGGCTGCTAGGATCGGGCGCATAGAAGAAGCCGTCCTTGGCGACTGCTTTGGTGAGGTCGAGATTGATAACGCCGGGTTCGACGATAGCAAGGCCGTTCTCTAGATCGATTCTCAAGATGCGATCCAAGCGCGCCAGAGATAGCACGATGCCGCCCTCAGCCGGCACGGCACCGCCGGCCAAACCCGTGCCCGAACCGCGGGGTACGACAGGCACAGCGGCTTGTTTAGCCGTTTTCACCACTGCGGCAACCTGTTCGACATCGGCAGGCAGGACAACGATCTCCGGCATGACCTGGAAGATTGAGCCGTCTTGTTCGTAGACGATGACGTCTTCCTTTTCGACCAGCACATAACGCTCGCCAACAATGGCGCATAGCTGGCGGACTAGATTGTTGTTATCCATTTGCTCTATCTGTCTCCCGGCGATCCCTTGGAAGCGTAGCGGAGACTGTAATACAGTGTCAATGAGCGAGACCAAAGAACTTGACCGATGCAATGAGCTGAGATCAGCAATCGATATTCTAAGCGACACAACTTCAGTGAGACAGCCATAAGGATTATCACTTCTCAATCGCCGTGAGTTGTGTAGGCTGGACACACCATTGACGTAAGTCCGGAACCTGTAATATAAACCGTGAACGCGAAGTTCGCTTGTCGTGCTTATCTGAAAGGAGAGACCATGGCTAATCAAGAGAAGCTACAAGATCAAGATGCCAAGAAGATTTCACGCCGAAACGTTCTCAAAGCGGCGGTTGCCGCGGGTGGCGTTGCGGCGCTCGGCTTCCCGATGATTGCCCGAGGCCAAACGGGGCCGATCACAATGCGCTGGCAGAGCACGTGGCCGCAAAAAGACATTTTCCACGAGTTCGCTCTC
>JAJONK010000256.1 GCA_021323355.1 Deltaproteobacteria bacterium | reverse complement strand
TGCGGCGCAATCGTGGCGATATGCACCTTGCCGGCTTCACGCGCGACTTTGCCGGAAATCTCGTAAACGCGGCGTTTCTCCTCGATGCTCAGCACCGGGCTTTCCCCGATACGCGCGCACGAGACCAATCCCGCGACGCCGGGGAGCGAAGCAAAATAAGCGGTCAGCCGATTTAAGCTCTCCACATCGATAGCTCCGGATCGATCGAACGGCGTTACATGGGGAATGAAGAGACCGCTGAAACGTTCATGAAGCGATGGCATAAATTCCTCCGGCGGATTGTGCTAAAAACTCAATAAGCATTATCGTGATTGAAAAAGACTCAGGCATAAGTAGAACAAATTACCAGGACAGGTCAAGGCGAACAATCGTCACCGTCGGTTTCGAGCGCAGCCGAGGTTTCGAGAAGTCGGGCTCATTGTTAGCCATCGAGGGAGCATAAATGAATGCGGCTATTTCCTGCGACGACCTCGCTCGACTGATGGCGTCGGCGCAGCGTTTCGCGGTTTTCGACGTGCGCGAACGCGGTGAATACAACCAATGTCAGATTCCCGACACAACTTCACTGCCGCGGAGCCAGATCGAATTCCGTGTCGCCGAGTTGGTGCCCGATCGCGATGTGCAGTTGATTGTCTACGACGAGGGCGGCGCGCGCGCGCCATTGGCGCTGGCGACGTTGACGCGCGTAGGCTACCAACATGTTGCAATACTCGACGGCGGCTTGGGTGCATGGCAAAGCCAAGGACGCCCTACATTTGCCGGCGTCAATGTGCCGAGCAAAGCTTTTGGCGAGCGAGTTCATCATGAGCGGGATGTTCCCGATTTAACCCCGGAAGAGCTTAAGTCACTGCAGGATCGTTCGACGGATCTGGTTGTTCTTGATGTTCGCACTCCGGAGGAGTACGGCCGGTTTTGCATTCCCGGCGGCATCAATGTTCCTGGCGGTGACCTGATCCTCTGGGTCGAAGAATTGAAGCGGCGCAAGCCGACAAATGTCATCGTCAATTGCGCCGGGCGCACGCGCAGCATCATCGGCGCCGCCGCGCTGCGCCGCCTCGGCCTCACCAACGTTCGGGCGCTCAGAAATGGAACCATGGGTTGGGTGCTTGCCGGTTTCGAATTGGAAAAAAACCCTCAACGGCCGGCGCCGCCTCCACCTGCCATAGGTCGTGACAAGGCGGCGGCGTTGGCGCACCGCATCGCCGAGGAAGAATCCGTCTCGTGGATCTCTACTTTAGAGTTGTCGGATGCGCTCGAAAGCAGAAGCATTGATTATCTCATCGACGTTCGCTCCGAAAACGAGTTCGCATCCGGTCATGTGCCGGGATCGATCAGCATCCCAGGCGGGCAGGCGGTGCAGCGCGCGGATGATTTCGTTGCCGTGCGCAACGGGCGGATCGTTTTCATCAGCAATGAATCTGTGCGCGCCGTCATGGCGGCATATTGGTACCGCCAAATGGGTTTCTCCCATGTAGCCGTGCTGCAAGGCGGTCTGCGCGCATGGGTGGAGAGCGGCGCAAAAATCGAGAAAGGATCACTGCGAAATGAGCCGATGGGTTTCGAAGCTGCCCGTCAGGTTGTGAGCGTTCTCGAGGCTCCAATTGTTGAAGGTTTAATGCGCGATTCCTCGGTTTTGCTTCTCGACGTCGGCACAAGTCTCGATTTCGAAACGGCGCATCTTTCCCGCGCTAAATGGATTTCACGTGGCTGGCTTGATCTTAAACTACCGGAACTTTACCCTGAGCGAACTCAGCCGATCGTCTTGACTTGTGCCGACGGTCGCTCGTCGATACTAGCGGCGCTGACACTGTGCGAATTGGGTTACAGCGATGTTGTGGTTCTTGGCGGCGGCGTGCGCGCGTGGTCGGCGGCCGGGTTTCCCACCGAACAAGGAGTAGACGGCTGCTTGGTCGAGTGCAACGACGTGGTTTTATCGCCGTCGATCCGCGGCACCAAGGAAGACATGCAGCGTTATCTGGATTGGGAGTTGACATTAACGAAGTAAGCGCGGCAAGCGCACAGGCGCTTTGTGGTCTACCTCAGCAGTTGTCGTATTTCGGGCTGGCAAACGTTTTGACGGCTTTGGTGGCAATGTCGAAGCGCAATCGCGGCATGTCGGTCAGATCCTTGCCGTAAACGTGGATCTCTACGGTATTGCGATCGGTAACGTTGTTCATCTCATGGATGTCATCGGCGGGCGCGACCAGGCAAGAAACCATTCCCGCTTTGTTATTGACCACGCCGGTTACTTCAAGTTCGGCATAGCTGGCTTTCGCGCCGTCATCATTGCGCCGATATCGGGTTTCTTGAATTTCGTTTTCAATTACACCGACCAAGCCCCATGTGTCATGGTTGTGAGCCTTGGCGTTATCGCCCGGACCCCAAACGACGGAGGAGATGTTGAACAGCGGTGCCCGGTGCAGCATGTAGCGGCCGTATGCTGTGCTGCCGCGGCGTGTGTACTTCTCATCCAGGCAGTCCGGCCGCTCGATGAGTTTGGCAAGTAGAGGCTTTGCCTTGGCGACGATGCTTTCCTGCGAAGGTTCCGCGCGCGTGATCCGATCGAGATCCTCGATGAAATTCTGCAACGAATAGCTGGCGGCCATGTTCATTTTCTAGCACGATTCGCAGGAAGGTCAAAAGGCGCTAATAAGGGCATTCCGAAGTCTTGCAATCAAGGAAAAGAAGGCACGCTCGTCATGGGGCAGCGACGTAGCGATAGTCTATCAACGCATGCAGGCGGCCCGGATAACAGCACCCTGGAAAGAAAGATTGATCTTCGAAAGCATATCGGGGACAGGTTAGCCATCATCGGTCAAAACCTCTCGCGCACGTTTGACGACGGTAGCCGAAACCTACAGCGCGCATGCGCGAGTGTTCACTCGGCGAGGACGCCATGCTCCGGATCATGCTGTGTGCGGCGACGAAGGGGATGAAAGTCGTGCTTCGATTACAGACGCCGAGATCATCTCAGCCTGTCACATGGCGACATGTCAGACGCACCCAAACTGCGTGATTCAGCAACGGACGATAAATCTCCGGTTACATTCGTTTGCCGAACGCGCGTGCCCACGGTCGTGGAGTACGACGGCAACGAATTCGGGGTGCCTGGTTGTACAATGGTCCGAGCTCAACATGCCGCGTTCCGCCAACGACGCGTATGGGAGCTATCGCGTTGCAGCAGCCGGCGCCGAGCTTGTTCTTCGAGGATAAATTGCTTCCCAGTTCCAGTGAAATTGCTGCAGGAAGCAGACCCAACAGCGTCAACTTAAACTCTCATTCCACGCCTTTAATCTGCTGAACCTGAAACATCGACGCATGCGACCTGTGCGGCAGCAAGAGTGTAGGTGTCGTACGAAAATGATCGAGTAAACGATAAATGTTGGTTCGGTAACCAGACCTTGGCTATCTCGAACGTTTAAGTCGTTGTTAAAGCTACGATTAATGACCGAAAGTCTTAGCATACATATGCCTTTAATCGGCACAACCGTTGCTAACCTATAAAGGAAGAATTGCAGAATTGATGACCGAAGAATGCAACCAAACCTGAACCGATGTGGCGAATATAACCACTACGAATTCGCCACCACTATTAAAACAGCGGCCCCTTGCTGTGGACGTGATTCCTCAGGAGGAGATTCGATGAAAATAGCGACCTCTTCGGAATATGATGAGCAAGAATGCATCCTCGATGAGAAATCACAGAGTTCGGCCGCCTATGCAGGTGTCGGCAATGATTGTTTAATTATAACGATGCCGCCGCCCGAAGTGATTGCCCAGTGGGACGGCAATGATGATTGTCGTGAGTTGAAGCGTATCGTACGTGATCTTCGCTGGACCAGCATGATCAGCGACGCGTTGGTTGTGCTGGCAATCACCGCAGCGATTTATTTTTTCCCGAGCCTCGACACCCTGCGAGGTCTTGTGGAAAGGACCGCCGTTTCCGTTGCCGAGGCAGCCCGAGCCCACTAGTCTCTCAATCTGCTTTAGTCTCCCCGCCATATCGATCCGGTTCCCAAGCCACTATTGCTTTTAGTCCTTCGCACTTTGGTCCGCCTCCTCCTAAATATAGGCATATCGAAATGGTCAGCACCGATCGCTCTAACTGAATTCTTAAAATGGGCGGCTGGCTAAATTTCCAACAATCGGCGCTTCGCTGTAGCAATGATTACGTGCCCGCGGTGATCTATAGCACCGAGCAGTCATTGCACTAGGGCAGATTCGGTTGGCAATCCGATCGGATGCCGCCCAGGTGCGTTAGCAGCGCTCCGCACTTTACTGCCAGCATCAACGGCCTGCGAGGTCATACGCAAGTCGGTTCGAGCTGGCTTTACTCCTGCAAACGGCGTTGTTTCGGTTGTAGCCGCTCGGTCGCGAGGGTAGAGACTCACCCCGTTCCTTCCTGCCAACAATAGATTGCATTAACCGGAATGTCGGAATCGGGTAAAGCTTCTTTCTGATTTAATACGACTCGCGAATCCGTTGTGAGGATCGGCGCTTTTCGCGTTGGGCATTGCGGGAATGAGCTTACCGATCCGTCCCTCCAGGAGAATCGGTATCGAAAGCAAAAAAAATCGGCCAGGCTTTGGGGGCCTGGCCGATGCCACTGAACGGGGTGAGTCCAGTGGTGCCGTTCTTCCCGAGGAGCTGTGCTGAAGGAGGCAGCGCGGGAAGCGGCGAACTAATTTAGCTCAGCTCTGTTTGCAGTGTGATACCATTTCGATTTCGATTCATGGAGACGCCTTTGCAGATAGGTGCCAATCCCAAATCCGGCCAGGCAGCTGCTCACCATTGTATGGCGCGCCGTTGACCTTGCTCTGAGAAAAAACGAGCTGCCAAAAACTTGGTGTTTCTATACTTTTTTCAATGGTTTTCATTTCAGTCTCTCCTTACCTTTCTTGCAGATGATCTGTCCTTTTTTGCTCTGCTGAATGGGTTGCGTAGCTGGGTTCCGATGAGCAGACGGCGTGCCGGGCGTGCGAGATCCACTGCACGTCAACTTTGTCGCGATTTTTGGATTTTTGCCGCGCTCTTCCCTGGATAGCTCCGGCAGCGACGACCTCTTTGAAGGTTTCTAAGGCTCATCGGTCAGAACTGCCAGCTCTAGTCTTCGCTGTCTTTAGGTGCACGCGTGCACTAGCAATTCATGTCGTTTGCCGCATAATGCGGCCGCATGCGCGCACTTATCTGATGACATCCTGTTTTAATTTAGATCAGCAGCAAACTTTATGAACGATGACGTTAAATTGGCTTGCAACACAACCTGGTGATTCTGCTGGAGTGCAACCTTACGGATCTGAGTTAACTAATGGGCGTTGAAAAGTTGCGGCGTGAAAAAAGAAAGGTACAGCTAGAGCGTTTGTGCCGCGAAGCGGGCCTGTGACTTTAGCAGCGGAGGGGTAGAGGAGAACACTATGATTAGCGCGGTATCTTAAAGCGATGCAGCCAGTCGACGCTCCGTTCTACACGTGAAAGACATGCAGCGTCTCGTTCGCAAAGAGGTCATCCACCTTCATGTTCCGGTTGCTCAGGCCTTGTTCCCGGGAGTACCGGAGAAAAGTTTCCAAGGTGTTGCGGTTAGGATCGACACCGTAAGGCCAATAGTCGTGCCCCATCAATTGTCTGGTTTCGTCGAGGTAATGACCAGCCCAAGGAAGCGCTGCGTGAAGTGAGTCATTCTTATAAAGAGTTTCAATGCAGTGCGTCTTGGCTTCGAGCAGCGCTTTGTAGAGGCTTTGCGCCACCCAGGGATGGCGTTTATAGATATCTTCGCGAAGGACCATTACGTGCATGATCGGGAATATCCCTGTGCGCTGAAAATGATCTCGTTCGGCCTCACGCGGATTGGCGAAGAGTCGCCGTACTTGCGGGAGCCGCGTCACATACGGCGCAGGCACCTGGGCTGTCATTAGGGCATCGACCTCGCCGGCCACCAGCATGGCGGAAAGATTCTTGCCTTCGGCGATAGCTTCAACTCTAATGTCCGGCGGTAACTGCAATGGTACCTTCTCTTTGCGGCCCGAAGATTCAAGTCCTCCTGTCAGCCATTGTACGTCTTGCGGACGGACACCATAATCGTCTTGCAAAAAGCCCCGCAACCATACAGTGGCGGTCATCTGCCACTCGGGCACGCCGACGCGCTTTCCTTTCAAATCCTCAGGCTTGACAATACCGGCTTTGACGTTGACGTAAGCGCATGAGTGTCGAAACTTGCGATACACGAAAGCGGGAATGCCAATGAACGGATATTCATCGCGCGCTTTGCCGGCCACGAAACTACCCAATGACATCTCGGCGGCATCAAATTCTTCATTGATTCCCATGCGCCAATGAACCTCAGGCGGTTTATTGATCGTGACGAAGTTGATTTCCATTCCTTCCGCTCTGATGTTGCCGTCGCGCAGCGGCCGCACAATGTCATAATCGCCGCAAGCTAAATCAATCTGTAAAACCGCCATGCGTGAACTCCTGAAGCTTCGTTGGATCCTACAAGGATAAAGCTGACCGGAACCGATGGAAATGTGTCCTCGAAGAATCACTTCCTTTCCTTTAACACTTCATCGGTGAGTGAGTAGTCCATAACCTTAGCTACCGGCACTGGCGTCGGGATCATCTGGGTGGAGTAAGCAAGGTCGTAAATATCCTGTAAGTCCTTTAA